>JAZRGQ010000042.1:0-6476 GCA_045644405.1 Faecousia sp. | reverse complement strand
GCTCTTTGCTGCTGGACCAGATGACCTTTGATAACGTCATCTCTCCCGGTACCGGCGGCAGCACTCTGACTTACGGCTACATTCAGCTGAAAACACCCGCTACCGCCTCGGTGCGTACTGTGGGCGCGGAGTACACTCCCGGTGAAGCAAAGCGGGAGAAAAAGACCACCAACGCAATTATTATGGGCGGCGCATTCCAGATTGACCGCGTGCTGCAGAATACCTCCGGCGCTGCCGATGAGGTGGCATTCCAGGCGGAGCAGAAGATTAAGGCTACTGCCAACTACTTCCACAATCTGGCAATTAACGGTACTGCAGACTCCGGCACCTTCGACGGTCTGAAGAAGCTGCTGGCAGGCACTGCCAACGAGGTAACCAGCCAGGTCAGTCTGACCACCTCTGCGGAGCTGGACGAAAATTACAACGCATTTCTGGACGAAATGGACAGCTTCCTGAGCCTGCTGGACGGCACACCCTCTCTGCTGCTGATGAACAGAGATATGCTGGTGAAGCTGCGTTCCATCGCCCGCCGCGCCGGTTACTATGAGCGCAGTCAGGACGACTTCGGCCGGACTGTGGAAACCTATGCCGGTATTCCTATGGTGGATATGGGCAAGTATTACAACGGCGCTACCACTGAAAACGTGGTGGAAACCGATGAAAACGGCAAAACTGCCATTTATGCCGTATCTCTGGGTCTGGACGGCTTCCACGGCATTTCTCCCATGGGCGATGCGGTAATCACCAGCTATATGCCCGACTTGAACGCCCCCGGCGCTGTGAAGACCGGTGAGGTGGAGCTGGTTGCCGGTGTGGCGCTGAAGAATACCCTGAAGGCTGCTGTGCTGAAGGATATTGCCATCAGCGCGTAATGCCTATGGCAGATTACGATTTTTATGTGAATACCTATCTGGGCAGCGCAGTGCCGGAACAAATGTTCCCGGCACTGCTGGTACAGGCAAATGCCGCGCTTGAGAAAATTGAGCGCAGCTATCAGGTTTCCGGCGGCGAGGATAGCCGCAAGATGGCGCTGTGCGCGATGGTGGAAACCCTGCACGCCTACAGCAAGCGGCGCGGCGGAGTAGTGTCTTCCAGAGTGGGAAGTGTTTCGGTCAGCTATGGGTCCGGAAAGCAGACCCACAAGGCTCTGTGGCAGGAACTGTATCAGCAGGCCTGCGTATATCTGGATATTTACCGGGGGGTGAGCCTGTGAATTCCGCTTATGGACTGTGTCAGCAAACAGTAACGGTATACCGTATGCAAGATGGGCAGGTACACAGACAGGTCATTCCCAACTGCAGCTTTTCTGTACAGGAGGAGCAGCAGACGGGTCTTATGGGAGCGCAGATTCTGCGGCGGTTTTTGCTGATTGTACCCGGAGAAAGTCAGCAGGTATTCGTCGGAGATCGGATTATGGGAGGGGTTGGGCCGCTGGTAACAGCGGCCCAATGGGCGGATTTTATTCCGTCCTGCGTAGACGGGCTGGTGCAGGCCGGTTATGCGCAGCCCTTCTATCAAGATGGCGTTTTTTGCCATACGGAAGCAGGAGAGAAACGATGACGGATTTACAGAAAATGAAAAACTGGCTGCAGCAGTATCTCGGGTGGGATACAAACGGAGAGCTGTTTGTAGATTATACCGATGGCGTTGCGGGCAACTGGGGTCTGTATGTTACCGGCTTGCAGGAAAGAAACCGGACCCAGGACGTGCAGGGTAATGCAACCGCGGAAAACCGGTACACATTTACGCTCTACAGGCTGGTTGCCGCGCCGCAGAAGCAGGAAGCATTCGCCGCGTGGCTGCTGGATTTTCAGCAGTGGGTGCAGCGGGAAAGCGCTCAGGGTCGGGCGCCTGCCTTTGGCGATGTACCCACGAAAGAACGGCTTTGCGCCCATAGCGGCAGGCTGGAATCCGTCAGCAAAAACGGCGCTGCCCGTTATGCCCTCCAGCTGACAGCAGATTTTGTAAAGTACTACTAAAAGCAAAGGAGGGATTGGGGAATGAACGAGAAAAGCGTGTTTTTGCTCGATGGAAACGCCTACAATCTGGAGGTTGTAAAGCTAACGCGGGGCTTTGCGGTGCTGGATACTGCCCACACCGGCAGAACAATGGACGGAACGATGTATCGGGAGCCGGTGGGCACCCTGTGTCACTACACAATGACCCTGCGCGCCAGAGAGGGCTGCTACGAGGATTTGGACCGCTTTTGGTCAGCGGTTTCCAAACCGGTTGTCAGCCATACTTGCAGATTCCCCTATGGCCAGAGTACATTGACCCAGCAAATGTATATCACCGAGGCAGAACAGCCTTTGCTGCGCACCGGTGATAAGGAAAACCAATGGGGTGAAGTGTGCGTTCGCTTTCACGCGCTGCGCCCGACGGAGGAAGTATGAGCTTATCAGTATACTGTGTAGATATTCCGGAAGCTGAGGAAATTACAGCGAGCAGTCAGGGTCAGCAGCCTTTTTCTGATGCGCGGGATACAGTGGAAGGCACGAATGATGTATCATACGCAACGCTGGAGCCCGGGCAGTGGACGTTAGATGGCAGTAAGCAGATTATGCCTGATGCGCCGAAAGGAATCTGGTGGAACAGCAAAATTTCAAATGCAATTGGAGCATTTGAAACGGTGCCTGTTTTGCACTACCAACTGGAGCAGCGCATCTCCTCCTCCGGTATAACCTTTACCTTTTGCCCGGCAGAACAGTTGTGGTGCAACATGGTGCAGATTTCCTGGTATCGGGGGGAGCAACTGCTATCCCAGATTAGGGCGTGGCCGAACAGCCCTAAGTGGGTCTTACAGCATACGGTGGAGGGCTACGACCGGGTGGAGATTATTCCGTATGCTGTCAATTTGCCAAACCGGTTTATCAAAATACAGAAAATAGAACTGGGTCAGAACAGAAAGTTTACCGAAGAAGAACTGGTTTCTGTCCGCCATAAAAGCAAAATAGATGCGCTGCTGTGCAGCATTACACCGGAATCGATGGAACTGGTACTGCGCAAACAGGGTGAAATCTGTTTTCTGCCCCACAGGCATAAGCTGATGCTTTTCAAAGACGAACAGCTGGTTGCGACGCAGCATATCCGTTCCAGCAGCAGGCAGGGAAACGATTATTACACAATCCGCAGTGAGGCGGGCGCAGGCTTGCTGCAGGAACTGTTTCTCGGAGGTGTCTATACCAATGAGCCGCTGGATTCCCTGCTAAAGCAGATTTTTGAAGACGGCAGATACGAATTGCACCCGCTGCTCGCCGGGGAAAGAATAACCGGCTACCTGCCTGCCTGCAAAAAGGCAAAGGCATTGCAACAACTGACGTTTGCTGTCGGCGCGCAGGCGCTTATAACAGAAACCGGCGACTTTTTTATCAGACCGCTGTATGAAAGTGTCCTGGCCAGCTTTGACAGGGAAAATATTTTTGCAGATATAAATGCAACCACCTATGCAAGATACGGCAGGGTGGAGCTGGCTGCGCATACCTATGCGCTTTCGGAAAATGAAGTTACACTGCTGTACCAGCACGAGGTGTACGGCAATGATGTTCTGTTTACCTTTTCTACGCCCCACCACAGTTATCAGATTACGGGAGGAAGGTTGGTCGAGACGGGCGCAAATTATGTGCGCATTACAGCGTCAGGTCCGGTAACTGTTGTGGCAAAGACCTATAGCCATACGGCGCAGATTTGCAGCAAGGAAAATCCCGCCGCGACGCCGGAGGAGATAACAAACACTCTGCACATTAATACAATGACTTTAATCAATAAAGACAACGCACAGCGGATTCTGGACCGGGTGTACGCTTTGGCGCAGTACCGCCAGGAATTTGTGCAAAAGGTAAATGTGCAGAATCAGAAGGTAGGGCGGTGCGCGGTCTCGCTCAGCCCCTGGGATACGAAATTAAGCGGATATTTGGTGGAGATGGACAGCACCTTTACACACGGCGGTCAGCAGGGGAAGATACGCATTTTAGGCACAGAGTTACCGCTGGAGGGCAGATTCTGCTATAGCGGTGAGGTGTTTGCCGGTGAGCGGGAGGTGGTGTGCTGATGAATTTGATTACAGACAGAACAAAGAAAGATGTATCGCTGGGTAACAGTAAGGGTACTTACGGATATGCGGATTTGAATCGGGTAGAGCAGGCTGTGGCGGAATTGGTGGAGCTGGCGAAACCGCTGGACGTGCAGCTGGCGCTGCCTGTGAAAACTGACTGGGGGTTGCCCGGTGAATTTGACACGGAAACCTGGCCGGTAAAAAGTCAGATGGCGCGGTATTTGCAAAACGTGCGGTCGCTTGTGAACGCAGTTCGTGTGGATGCAGCACTGCCGACAAGTATGAGCGGGCTGAATTATATAAAAGCAAACCAAATCGAGATAGCGCTGCTGGCGGTGCAAAAGCGAATCCTTGCAGTAAAAGAGAATTTTCGATACAGCGGCGAGGTATACGCCGGAAAGGAGTAATTATGACAGACAGAGTACCGGGCGCACCCGGACAATACAGCGCGGTGGTAACCGCGGAAGAACTTTTGAAAATGCAAAACGGAGAGGAATTTACCATCACTCTGACCCGTGATGATCGCCCGCTTACAGAGGGTACACCTTATAGCAAAGCGGCAGTCTTGCCTGACGCGGTGGCGAGAGAGCTGTGCCCCGGAATACACGACCCTACGCCGGCAGATGCATTTAACGCAATCTGCTACCGTTTCCGTAAAGACTACATTATAGAGCAGGGAAAAATCGGTCCCTGGACATACCGTAAGTGGGCAAACGGCTCAGCGGAATGCTGGAATAACAACGCGGCTATAGGCACCGATGCCAACGGAACTGTAACCGAAACAATGGTTTTGCCGTTTGAATTTAGCGAAGCTGATTACGTGATTATGTGGAATCCTACGCAAAATGCCAGTATTTTGACGGAAAACTGTACATTTAACAATATTACCAAAGGCAGTTTTGATTTCAAATTTACAAAAGAAATCAGAAACGGTGTGCGGTTTAGCTTTTATGTCGTGGGCAAGTGGCAATAGGGGCGGTGGCGGCTATGTTCAAAATTTACAATGGAAGACAGTGCTTTTGGCAGTGGGACTTAAATCAGAAGCTGCTTGTTGACAGGCATTGCCAAATCCACTTCTGCAACGGAACAGACACGCAGACGCTGGTTGTGAACACCTATGAAAATGAGCAGGGGCAAATTGTTGCAGACGTTCCTAACAGTTTGCTGCAAGAGGCAAATCCCATAAGAGTATATGGGTATTTTCAGACAAAGGACGATTCGCATACCCGGGTGTCTGCGCTGTTTCAGGTGCGCGGAAGAAACAGACCTGCCAATTATGTATATACCCAAACGCAACTGATGTCCTGGGAGGCGCTTTCCGACGAGGTAAAGCAGTTTATAGCGGAATTTACACAGAAAGCGGAAGCGGGTGCCTTTGACGGCGATGCCCCCGTGCGGGGGGTGGACTACTGGACACCGGAGGATATCGCGGAAATGAAAGCCTATGTTGATGAGGCAATTCTGGGAGGTGCGTGGTAATGAGCGTAAATGAGAAAATGACCGCCATTGCCGACGCAATCCGCACAAAGACCGGCGGCACAAAATCCCTGACCCTCGACCAAATGGCAGTAGAGATTGCCGGAATCCAAACCGGAGTGGGAGAAGAATTGTTTTCCTATGTTACGGGATTGAACCGTATGTTTGAAGGTGCAATATTTCCGGAAGGGTATGAATTGTCCTTGAATGTGCCGAATCTGTCTGAAGGTATGGGTAGAGTAATTTCCTATGCAAAGAATCTCAAGCGGTTTACTTTGAAAGGCAACACAAAAAATGTGGCGATGGATTGTCAGTACGGATTCCGTGGTGGCAATATGCTTGAAGTAATCGACTTTTCGGAATTGGGTGAGGGCGGATTGAAGCTAACGTATATGAATGGTGCATTTTCCGCAAATCAAAAGCTGATTTCCATATTGGGAGAGATTGATTTTTCTGAGGCTGTCAATGTGTCCAGTTCTTTTGAAGATTGCTTCGAGTTGAGAGAGATTCGCTTTAAAGAAGGAACGCTTAAAAAGTCGTTAAGTATTGTTAATTCCAGCAAGCTATCCGACGATTCTATCCAGTCTGCCATTGATGGATTGGCGGATATGACAGACGGAACGGCACAGACGTTGACATTGCACGCAACTGTTGGCGGAAAGCTGGCTGACGCGCAAAAAGCGGCGGCTACGGCAAAAAACTGGACAATCGTCTACTAAGGAGGAAGTATGAAAACACAAATTGTAGAACAGCGGATATTAACTGCGGATGCGGGTATGTATCTGTCCGACGGGCAGACTTTCGGAATGACGGTCGTGCTTCCTGCTGAAGCTGACCATACTGTGTGGCAGGAAATCACCGAGGAAGAAAAAGCGCAGTTGGAGCAGAGCGGGAAGGAGGATACGGTTTGAGAAAAATCTATATCGACCCGGGTCATTCGGATATAGAC
>JAZRGQ010000041.1:0-5939 GCA_045644405.1 Faecousia sp. | reverse complement strand
CGTTCCCACCCAGATGAAGGCGCTGGCTGCGCTGACCGCTGAGCTGGACGCCCGCGGCTGCGATGTAGAGCTGGTTGCTGACGAGTGGTGCAACACTCTGGAAGACATCAAGCTGTTTGCTGACAACAAGGCTGGCCATATGGTCCAGATTAAGACTCCCGACCTGGGCGGCATCAACAACACCATCGAGGCTGTTCTGTACTGCAAGGAAAAGGGCATCGGCGCATATCAGGGCGGTACCTGTAACGAGACCGACCGCAGCGCACAGGTCTGTGTCCACTGCGCAATGGCTACCAAGCCTGTGCAGATTCTGGCAAAGCCCGGCATGGGCGTGGACGAGGGCTATATGATCGTCTACAACGAAATGAACCGTATTATGGCTGTACGCAAGGCTAAGAAGAACGCCGGCAAATAAGGAGGACTTTCAATGGGTTATCAGTATTGGAAATATGATACGCTGAACACGCTGTGCAACGATGCATTCCAGAAGTTCGGCTTTAATGCAGAGGAAGCAAAGATTATCTCCGATGTTCTGCTGATGTCCGACCGGATCGGCATTGAGAGCCACGGTATGCAGAGAATGTACCGCTACTATAAGTCTATCCAAAAGGGTATGATCAAGGTGGAGTCCAAGGGTGATGTAGTGTTTGAAACACCCGTTTCCGCTGTAATCGATGCCAAGGACGGTATGGGTCAGGTAGTGGGCCATAAGGCAATGGCAATGGCCATTGAGAAGGCAAAAAAGAGCGGTATGGCAATGGTTACTGTTCGTAACTCCAACCACTACGGTATTGCCGGTTACTATGCAAAGATGGCTTGCGATGCAGGTATGATCGGTATGTCCTTTACCAACACCAACGCAATTATGGTGCCTACCTACGGACGTATGGCAATGCTGGGTACCAACCCCATCGCATTGGCAGTTCCTGCAGAGCCCTATGACTTCTTCTTCGATGCTTCCACCACCGTGGTTACCCGCGGTAAGCTGGTGGTTTACAACAAGAAGGGCGCGCCCCTGCACGACGGCTGGGCGCTGGATAAGAACGGTCATCCGTCCAACGATGCTGCAGATGTTCTGGACAATATCGCAGCTAAGAACGGCGGCGGCATTATGCCTCTGGGCGGCAGCACCGAGGACACCGGCAGCCATAAGGGCTACGGCTACTCTATGATGTGTGAGATTTTCTCCTCTATCATCTCTATGGGTATGACCTCCGACAAGACCGGCGTGGGCGGCAAGGGCGGCATCTGCCACGGCTTCCTGGTAATTGATCCTAAGATTTTTGGCGATGCTGAGGCAATTAAGGCGCACCTGTCTGCATACCTGCAGGATCTGCGTAACTCTCCCAAGGCAGACGGTCAGACCCGCATCTACACCCACGGTGAGAAGGAAGTAGAGGCTGAGAAGCGTCTGATGGAGAACGGCATTCCCGTTAACGACAACACAATGGTGGAAGTGTACGAGATGTGCCAGTATCTGGATATGGACTTTGCCAAGTACTTTGGTGATTACGTACCTGAGCGCTCCGGCAACTTCAAGTCTCCCGAAACCTTTAAGTAAGACAAACAGGGGCTGTTGCAAATTTGCAACAGCCCCTGATGTATAATAAAATAACAGCGGGCGGATTATCCGCCCGCTGTTTGTTATGTTTATTAGCCGTTTACGTTGTAGTCAGCAGACAGCAGGTTCATAGACTTGAGCAGCTTGTGCATGTAAATGAACGGGCCGACAACGATGAGAGAGCCCAGCACATTCCAGCCCCAGAAGGTGCCGGCGCCAAAGGAGTAGTTGATACCGCGGCGAGCCAGCTCTTTGCCGATACGGGCAGAGATCTTGTGAGACCAAACGATGGGAACGATGCCGGCAGTCAGCCAGGAGAAGATAAATGTTACCAGGCAGTAGTGCATAGTCTTCTTGCCGTCGTACTTGCTGGCGATGGCGTTGATGTCGGTGCTGACCTTGGACATAACAACCAGACCGTAGATACCACAGGTGATCAGAGAAAGCAGAATCAACTTAACAAGACCACGGTTGGTTTTCAGCTGCAGCACAGGTGCGGTGGCAACGCGACAGCCGCAATTTACGCAGATTTCGGCTGCTTCCAGAACTTCGTTACCGCAATGAGGACAATATTTCATAATCAATCTCCTTTATATATAAATTTTAATTGCGCACATAGTAATTTACAGGTCTTCCTTGCACAGCAGGCAAATGCCGGCAATTATATTTACAAACAGTAAGGTGCATATTTTCAAGCCGGTACTGATTGGCGCGCTCTCCTTGAGCTTGCGGAAAACACTGACGGTAATGGGAATACACCACGCCAGCGGTAAAAGGAAAGCGCCCTGCGCAATACAGCCGAGAATCAGGAAGATTTTAATGACGGTGGACATTGTATCGTCTTTTTCTACCTGAACAGGGTCGGCGGCAATCCGGCAGCCGCATTTTACGCAAATAACAGCTTGCTCGTGGACCTCAGCACCGCAGTGTGTGCAGTATTTCATAAAATCACACTCCTTAAAGGTGTTATATACTATGAGGAACTATACTCAGTATAGCACCCGTATCGACAAAAAGCAACAGAATTATTTCATAATTCGTTCATAAATTATACAGGGTGTTTAAATACGCGCAAAAACTACACCGGATAACCGGCAGTATGCCCAAAGACTGCGGCGGAATGCCTGTCTTGACAGAATACATATTTACTGATATAATTGCCCGCGTTGAGAGCTTGACCGGTGCAGATGCACCTGCTTTTGCAGGTGGATAAAATTTACTTCGGTTGCGCTTTGCGTCTTTTGGACGCGGAGGTTTTTATGGGATTTGCAGAACTGTTTCTTTTGGCTGTGGGCTTGAGTATGGACGCCTTTGCAGTATCACTTTGCAAGGGGCTGTCTATGAAAAAAGCGGGGCTTCGGGAGGGCGCGATATGCGGCGCCTGGTTTGGCGGCTTTCAGGCCCTGATGCCTCTGGTTGGCTTTTTTCTCGGAAGCTTGTTTGCAGGTGTCATTGAAGCCTTTGACCACTGGGTGGCATTTGGCTTACTGGCAATTATCGGAATCAATATGCTCAAAGAGGCGTTTTCCTGCGGCTGCGACCAGGAATCTGCAGACGCCGACCTGTCGTTTAAGACGATGCTGACAATGGCGGTTGCCACCAGTATTGATGCTTTGGCGGTGGGAATCTCTCTGGCAATGGCAGGCGATGTACATATTGTATGGGCAGTGCTGCTTATCGGCTGCATTACCTTCATAATGTGCGCCGTAGGCGTAAAGCTGGGCAATCTGTTTGGCAGCCGCTATGAAAAGAAGGCGCAGATTGCAGGCGGCGTGATACTGATTCTGCTGGGAACAAAAATCCTTTTGGAGCATTTGGGTGTTCTGCAATGATTTACACAAAAACCCGTATACGGATATGTACTGCGCTTCTGGCAGTAAATCTTGTGTTTATCTGGGGCAATTCTATGCTGCCTGCACAGGTATCTCAAGCATTCAGTCAGTGGGTAGGTCAGTTGCTTTCTGCTATTTTCGGTCAGGTAGGCGGAGAGGAGCAGACAGGGACAGGCTTGCTGCGAAAGCTGGCGCACTTTTTTGAATTCTGCACTTTGGGCGGATTGCTCTGCTGGCTGATGGAAATGTTCCAAAAGCCAAAGTTGTTAAGTTTATTATGTGGTTTTTCGGTAGCTTGCACAGATGAGTTTATTCAGTGCTTTGTACCGGAACGCGGACCTGCGGTAAAGGACGTGCTGATTGACACTGCCGGCGTGGCAGCGGGAATTGGAATCCTTGCGCTCGGGTATGCCATATATAAAAAAAGAAAAAATAATAATTTGGAGGAAACAAAATTATGAAGAAACTGATTGCTTTACTGCTGACACTTGCTATGGTTGCTGCAATGGCAGTCGGCTGCGGTAACGACGCCGCTTCCGCTAAGTCCCCTCTGGAAGGCACTATGGAGGAGAACGCAGGCAAAATCATCGAAAAGAACCCTGTTGAGTTTATGGGCGGCTTTATGCCTGTGGATCTGGCAGACACTTCTGAGGACGGCCTGTGGGCGATCACCTACAACACCGGCCTGAGCAGCGCTGAAAAGATCAACGACATCGCTGTATACGAGCCTATGATGGGTTCTATGGCTTTCTCTATGGTTCTGGTTCGCCTGAACGATGCTGCTGACGCTAAGACCGTTGCGCAGGAGATGAGCGACAATATCGACACCCGTAAGTGGATCTGTGTTGAGGCGAACGAGAAGATCGTTGCCGGCTACAGCGACGTGGTTATGCTGATTATGCTGGACAGCGCTACCGGTTTGAGCGCACAGGCTTTCGTGGATAGCTTTAAGGAAATCTGCGGCGGCGAGCTGGACTTCACCATCTAATGCAAAAAAGCGGTGGCTGTGCCACCGCTTTTTTCTAAGCATACTGTTCATATTGGAAAATATGTGGTATGATAATAAAAATTCTGGCAAACCGGAATTTGAATAAGTGTTTGGAGAATTGAGTATGCTGTTTTCCAGTATTCCTTTTTTATACTATTTTCTGCCTGCGGTACTGATTGTTTACTTTCTTGTACCCAGAGTGCTGAAAAACGCAGTGCTTCTGGTGGCGTCGCTGGTGTTCTATGCCTGGGGTGAGCCGAAGCTGGTGGCGCTGATGATTCTTACGATTCTGCTGTTTTACGGCTGCGGTCTTGCCATTGGCAAAGCGCAGCAAAGAAAATGGCAGAAGGTCTGGCTGGTTGTGTCGGCGGTCATCGGATTGGGATTTCTTGCAGTCTTTAAGTACGCAGACTTCTTTATCGACAGCTTCAATGCGGCAACCGGACTGAGCATTCCGCTGCTGCGGCTTGCGCTGCCGGTGGGAATCAGCTTTTATACCTTTCAGTGCCTGAGCTACACCATTGATGTTTACCGCGGCGATGCGCAGGCGCAGAAGAATCCCGTCAGCTTTGGCGCGTATGTGGCGCTGTTCCCTCAGCTGATAGCAGGACCTATTGTGCGCTATGTGGATATTGCCCGAGAACTGAATGAACGTAAGCACAGCTGGGACCAGATTGCGCTGGGATTTCGCCGTTTTTTAGTGGGTCTTGCCAAAAAAGTGCTGATTGCCGATAATTTTGCGCTGCTGATTAAGCTGTTTCGGGAATCGGGCGAGAAGAGCGTTTTGTTCTACTGGATGTATGCCATCGCATTTACACTGAATATCTACTTCGACTTTTCCGGTTACAGCGATATGGCAATCGGCTTGGGAAAGGTATTTGGTTTCCAGTTTATTGAGAACTTTAATTATCCCTATCTTTCCAAAAGTGTTACAGAATTCTGGCGGCGCTGGCATATGAGCCTGGGCAGCTGGTTTAGAGACTATGTGTACATTCCGCTGGGCGGCAATCGCGTGCCGAAAATGCGCTGGGTGCTGAACATTCTGGCGGTGTGGATGCTGACCGGTCTGTGGCACGGCGCGGCGTGGAACTTTGTGCTGTGGGGCTTGATGTTTGCGATTTTATTGCTTGCGGAAAAGTGGATTCCTGCGCTGCAGAAGCTGCCAACAGTACTGAAAAGAGTTTACGTACTGCTTGCTGTGGTGATTAGCTTTGTGCTGTTTAACGCCGAATCTTTAACCCAGGCCTGGGAGGATTTAGGCGGTATGTTCGGCGCAGGCAACCTGCCGCTGGTTACCGGGCAGACACTGTACTACCTGCGCTCCTATGCGGTCTTGTTTGTCCTCGGTTTTGTAGGCGCAACGCCTGTGGTGAGGGATACGGCGAACCGTATTGCCGGCACAAAGGTTGGCGCCATATTGGAACCTGTGGTAATGATTTTGCTGCTGCTTTGCACAGCGTACCTTGTGGACGGGTCATTCAGCCCCTTCCTGTATTTCCGTTTTTAAGGAGGTGGCGCAGATGAATAAGAAGATTCGCGCCATCGGCGCGGTAATTCT
>JAZRGQ010000040.1:0-4506 GCA_045644405.1 Faecousia sp. | reverse complement strand
CGCTGCATACGCAGCGGGCGCTTCAACCTATTGAAGGACACTCTTGCAAATGTCAATAAAGGGTTAAAGGCAAGCAAACCGAAGGCGTTGGCGTACATAGGTACGTTAGTCCTTCGGTTTGCGCAGAAAGTCAAAACCTTTGCAAAGCAAGTATTTTAACTTTTTCAGATATTTGGCTGTATATTCTGTATTTATGATTTTGCAAAGCGAAAAGCCAAAATTGCCAAATCCGGTTTTGACGGTTTGACCCTTTACTGACATTTGCAGCGGGCGCTTGTTTCTTTAGATTACTCCGCAGAAATCAGATAGTAGTAAACCGGCTGACCGCCGCTCAGCAGATTTACATCTGCATTGGGACAGATTTGCTCAAACAGCTCTGCTACCTTCTTTGCCTGCTTTTCTTTAATGTCAGCGCCGTAATAAATGGTGATAAACTCCTTGCCGTCAGCCTTGACTTTCTCAGCCAGTGCCTTCAGCAGCACCTTAATATCCCGACCTGTTCCAAACAAAGCGCTGCCTGCCATTGCAAGGTAATCGCCCTGCTTAATATCGTAGCCATCAAAATCGGAATTACGGGCAGCATAGGTAATCTGCATTGTATCCACAGTGGCAAGAGATTCGGTCATTGCCTGCACATTCTCTTCCTCTGTACCTTCCGGATTGAAGTTCAGCATAGCGGTAACACCCTGAGGCACGGTCTTGCTGGGGATAACCACTACACGTTTGGGTGTCAGCGCGTCCACCTGCTCTGCTGCCATAATAATATTTTTATTGTTGGGCAGAACGTACACGGTTTCCGCAGGCACCTGATTGACTACCTCCAGAATGTCCTGGGTGCTGGGATTCATTGTCTGGCCGCCGGAGATAATGCCATCCACTCCCAGATTCCGGAACACCTCCGCAAGGCCGTCGCCTGCGCAGACAGATACTACGCCGCAGGGCTTTTCCGGCTCAGCAATTTTCGGTGCAATCTCCTGCTCGCTCATTACCTTCTCGGTGTGCTGCAGGCGCATATTCTCGATTTTTACCGTTACAAACGAGCCGTACTCCACCGCCTTATGCAGCGCTTTTCCCGGGTCATTGGTATGCACGTGGACCTTGATAATCTCCTCATCGTCCACCAGTACCAGAGAATCGCCCAGGTCGGAAAGGAACTGACGCAGCTTTTCCGGGTCCTTCTTATTCTCACGGGAGATGATAAACTCGGTGCAGTAGGTGAAGGTGATGTCGGCAGTATCAAAATCGGAGAAATCTGCCGAATCCTTCACTTCCACAGTATCAGTGCCTTCCGGTACTGTAATCTCCTCGCCACGCAGCGCGCTGCGCATTGCCTCCAGCACCAGCAGCCAGCCCTTACCGCCGGCATCAACCACGCCTGCCTTCTTCAGTACAGGATTCTGATTGACTGTATCTGCCAGCGCCACCTTTGCTTCCTCAATGGCAGCATCGTGGACAAACTCAAAGTAGTTGTTCTCCTGAGCGGCTGCCATTGCCTTGGCAGCTGCCAGACGGGCAACTGTTAAAATTGTGCCTTCCGCAGGCTTCATTACTGCCTTATACGCAGCATCTACGCCCTCTTGCAGAGCCGCTGCCCACAGCACGCCATCACAGTCGGTGGCATTCTTCAGCTTTTTGGAGATGCCCCGCATCAGCAGGGACAAAATCACGCCGGAGTTGCCTCTGGCGCCCCGCAGCATAGCAGATGCGGTTACCGCCGCTGCCTTTTCCAGCACCGGGTCCTCGGTTTTCCGCAGGTCGCTTGCCGCTGCGTTGATGGTCATAGACATATTTGTGCCAGTATCGCCGTCCGGCACAGGGAATACGTTCAGCTCGTTGAGCTGCTGTTTGTGAATCTCAATAGAAGCTGCCGCGCTGATCATTAACCGGCGGAAATCAGCTCCGTTAATCGTCTGACGCAATCTCTCTTACCTCCGCAATCTTATCCTATCAGCATAGAGTCTATATATACATTGACAGCCCGTACTTTGGTGCCGGTGTACTGCGTTACCTCATAGCTGACACGCTCGATAATAGACTGACCTACTGTACACAAATTGACTCCATTGTCTACAATAATATGCAGATCGATAGAAATAGTATCGTCATCGTGGAATTCTACCAGGACGCCCTTTGCCATAGACTCTACCCGCAGCAGATGATACACGCCGTCCTTTACAGAGCGGGCTGCCATACCCTTAACACCAAAACAGTTGGTTGCAACTGTTCCGGCAATATCGGTATATACGTTGGCGCTGACGGTTACGGAGCCATTTTCATTTTCGTGAGAAATCATACGCGAAACCTCCTGTTTTCAAGTAGTATATGCTATTTTACACCATACTTGCTTCCCAACATTCGGGAGCAGTGAGTCCCATCATTTTCACCACGGTAGGCGCCACATTGGCAAGGCCGTATGCGCCGGGCTGAATCTTCCAGACTCTGGAAGTGTCATAAATAATAAACGGCACCGGATTCAAACTGTGGGCGGTACGCACTGCGGTTTTGCCCTTCTTGGTTTCGGTCATCTGGTCGGCGTTGCCGTGGTCAGCGGTAATCAGCACCGTGTAGCCGTAAGTATCCGCCGCCTTCAAAATCGCGGCAAGGCCGGCATCGACGCACTCCATTGCCTCTACTACCGCCTCCATTACGCCGGTATGACCCACCATATCTCCGTTGGGGAAATTGCAGCGCAGGAACTGATATTTTCCGGACGCCATAGCCGCAACAATCTTCTCGGTAATCTCCTTGCTCTTCATAGCAGGCGCCTGCTCAAAGGGAATCACGTCGGAGGGAACTTCCTCATACTCCTCCAGCGCAGGACAAACCTTGCCGGAGCGGTTGCCGTTCCAGAAATAGGTAACGTGGCCGTACTTCTGGGTTTCCGATACCGCGTATTCGGAAACATTTGCCTGACACAGTACTTCTGTGAGTGTATTTTCAATGACAGGCGGCTGCACCAGATAGTTTTCGGGGATATTCAGGTCGCCGTCATACTGGAGCATACCTGCAAACTTCACGCCGGTATAGTCGCCACGGTCAAACTTGTCGAACTCTTTTCTGTCAAATGCCAGAGAAATTTCCTGCGCCCGGTCGCCGCGGAAGTTGAACAGCACCACGGAATCTCCGTTGGCAATCTTTGCTACAGGCGCGCCGTCCTTTGCCACCACGAAGGCAGGCAGGTCCTGGTCGATTACGCCGGTTTCCGCCCGATAGGTTTCAATCGCTTCTGTGGCGGAGGCAAACTGTCTGCCGATACCCTGCACGTGGGTTCTCCAGCCCTGCTCCACCATCGCCCAGTTAGCCTCGTACCGGTCCATTGTAACCTGCATACGGCCGCCGCCGGAGGCAATCGCATACTCACAGCCGGGGGTGTTCAGTGTCTGCAGCACGTCCTCCAGAAGCGCCACATATTCCAGCGCAGAGGTAGCCGGCACATCACGTCCGTCCAGCAGAATATGGCAGTACGCCTTTTTTACGCCGGCGCTGTGGGCTGCCTTCAGCAGCGCAATCAAGTGATGAATATTGGAATGGACATTTCCGTCGGACAGCAGTCCTAAAAAGTGCATTGCCTTTGTTTTGGCGTTTTCTACCAGCTCCAGCCAAGTGGCAGAGTTGAACAGCACGCCGTTTTCGATAGACTCGCTCACCAGCTTGGCGCCCTGAGAATAAATCTGTCCGCAGCCCAGCGCATTGTGGCCAACCTCGGAGTTGCCCATATCCTCATCGGAGGGCAGACCTACCGCTGTGCCGTGGGCCTTCAGATAAGTATGGGGGCAATTTGCCAATAAATTATCCAGAGTAGGAGTCTTTGCCACGGTAACCGCATCACCGCTGCCGCCGTCGCCTTTGCCTACGCCGTCCATAATTACAAGTACAATCGGTTTTTCCATTTGTTTCCTCCACGTTTTGGGTTGCGACGAATCGCAATACTTTATCCATAGTATTTTACATCATTTTCTGTAAAGTTACAACCTGTTTTTTTGATTTTTAGAACACTTGCAGAAAAAATCCCCGTCTTCAATGCCAAAAAATGGCACAGAAGACGGGGAATATTAAAATTGTTTTAAGTAGAAATTACGTTTAGACGGTAATTCCTGCCTTTTCCAGAATTACAGGCACGTTCTTCTCAGCGCCGATGGCCATAACGTGTACGCCGTCGCAGAGCTTTTCGTCCCGGATCTTGGCAATCATTTCTGCTGCCATTTCCATGCCCAGCTGGGCAGGCAGACCCTTGATGCCCTTTTCCTTACCCTCAGCGGCAGCGGCAGCCAGACGGTCAATCATCTCCTGCGGCACTGCGATGCCGGGTACATTCTCATTCATATACTTTGCGCCGCCTGCGCCCTTCAGAGGAATAATACCCGCCATAATGTGGGTCTTGATGCCAGCCTTGTCCACAGCCTCCAGGAACCGCTTCAGCACGTCCAGATCGAAAATGCCCTGGGTCTGGATATACATAGCGCCGGCTTCTACCTTCTGGCGCAGCTTGTTAATCTGCAGGAACAT
>JAZRGQ010000039.1:0-7949 GCA_045644405.1 Faecousia sp. | reverse complement strand
ATACGGTGCAGAGCATCAAACAGATTGCCGGCTTTAAGAATTACGTTGCCGTTGACGGCGGTATGACGGACAATCCCCGCTATACCCTGTATCAAGCGGAATATACAGTGCTGCCGGCAGATAAAATGAACGATAAGCGGGATTTTCTGTGCACACTGGCAGGCTGCTGCTGCGAAAGCGGCGATTTGATTCAGGAAGACGTGTATCTGCCCCAGCCACAGCGGGGGGATTTAATCGGTGTACTGACAACCGGCGCCTACAATTATTCTATGGCGTCCAATTATAACCGCGTACCCCGTCCGCCGGTGGTGATGATCGGCGCAGACGGTCCTTATGTGGCGGTGCGGCGGGAACAGCTGGAGGATTTAATCAGCTACGATTGCCGGTAACGGAAAAAGGATATAATTACGGGCTGTTGCAAGGGCTTGCAACAGCCCGCTTTTTATAATGAAAAAACCGGAAACCGCCGCATAGTATGCCAATAAGGAGCAAGTGGGGTGTGAATTTATAAAATTTCGCATTGACGGAAATAGAATCCTTTTGTAAAATAGAGGTGTATTTCCTCGAAAGGGCGTGAATTTGTGAAAAAAGCGAAAAAAACCTGGACAAAGTTTCGCCACCGTGTTGTTCGCAATGTTGTGATGGTTTTCTTATATCCATATATCCACCTGCGTTACCATATTGAGATTGAGCGGTTTCGGCAGCAAGGGAAACGCCCCTATTTGATTTTACTCAATCATCAAACGCCCTTTGACCAGTTCTTTGTGGGACTGGCGTTTCGCGGGCCGGTTTACTATATGGCCACCGAGGATATTTTCTCCTTAGGCTGGGTGTCCAAGCTGCTGCGCTGGGCAATCGCGCCGATCCCTATCAAAAAGCAGACCACCGATGTGCAGGCAGTATTAAACTGTATGCGCGTTGTGAAAGAGGGTGGCACAGTTTGCATTGCCCCCGAGGGCAACCGTACTTACAGCGGCAGAACGATGCATATGAATCCTGCTATCGCGCCCCTTGCCAAAAAGCTGAAGCTGCCAATCGCCCTGTTCAGAATTGAGGGCGGCTATGGCGCAGAGCCCAGATGGAGCGATGTGGTGCGCAGAGGTAAAATGAAGGCGTATGTCAGTCAGGTGCTGGAGCCGGAAACTTATGCGGATATGACGGACGAGCAGCTGTACGACTGGATTCGCTCGGGTCTGGACGTGTGGGAAGACTGCATTACCACGCCCTATTATCACAAGCGCAGCGCAGAATTTCTTGACAGAATGCTCTATGTGTGCCCCAACTGCGGATTGGCGTCATTTTATGCCCAAAAAGATACAGTGCGCTGCCAGAGCTGCGGCTTGCAGGCGCGGTATTTGCCCAGCAAGGAGCTGGAGGGCGTGCCGTTCCGGTTTGCGTATGACTGGTACCGCTATCAGGAAGAGTTTGTGAACGCTCTGGATTTAAAAAATTATCCGGATAAGCCCCTGTTTCAGGATCGGGCGGACATTTCCGAGGTGATTGTGTATCAGCGCAAAAATCTTCTAAAAAAGCAGGCGGAAATTAAGCTGTATGCCGACCGCGTTGCTATCGATGAGGACGGGAGCGACCCGCTGGTGCTGCCTTTTGAGGAAATCGCCACACTGGCGGCGCTGGGAAGAAACAAGATCAATATTTATCACCAGAAGCGAGTGTATCAAATTAAGGGTGATAAGCATTTCAACGGACTGAAATACGTACATTTCTGCTACCGCTATAAAAATTTGTGCAAGGAGGCTGCGAATGAGCAATTTTTGGGACTTTAGTGTATGGGGCGGGCTGAATTTAATCGCCACGCTGCTGGCAAGCCTGCTACTGGCAAACCTGCTGAAAAAGACCATTCCTGTTTTGCAGAAGCTGCTGATTCCCACTTCGGTAATGGGCGGCGGAATTCTGCTGATTGTTGTGTGGATTTACAAACTGTGTACCGGAGAGGATTTCTTTGAAACCCCGTTTTTTGGCGGCAACGGCACTGCGAATCTGGAGCTAATGACCTATCACACACTGGCGCTGGGCTTTATTGCCTCCACCTTCAAATCCACAGGCGGCAAGCCCACAAAAAAGCGGACAGAAGAAATATTCAACACCGGCGTTACCACGGTTTCCACCTATCTTTTGCAGGCTGTGGTGGGCTTTGGTATTACAATCGTTGCAGCTCTCGTGATGAAAGACTTTTTTGCCGCTGCCGGCGTGCTGCTGCCCTTCGGCTACGGACAGGGATCCGGTCAGGCGCTGAACTACGGCAATATCTACGAAACCGACTTCGGCTTTACAGGCGGCAAGAGCTTTGGCTTGACCATTGCGGCGTTGGGCTTTTTAAGCGCTAGCGTCGGCGGTGTTATTTATCTGAACTTCCTGAAGCGGAAGAAAAAACTGTCCGATATTGTACAGCAGGCGCAGGAGCAGCCCGGTAAAACCGGCAACGAGGAAATGCCGATGCAGGCAAGCATCGACAAGATGACCACCCAGATTGCGCTGATTGCCATATCTTACCTGGTGGCTTATGCCATTATGCGGATATTGGGAAGCATTCTGCCCGGTATGCGCTCTGTGATTTACGGCTTCAACTTCCTGCTGGGCGTATTGGCGTGTACACTGGTGAAGGCGGTACTGAACGTGCTGAAAAAAGCCGGCATTGCCAGAAAGAATTACGTGGACAGCTTCCTGATGACCCGCGCCAGCAATTTCTTCTATGATATTATGGTGGTTTCCGGTATCGCGGCAATCCGGCTCAGCGCATTGGAACAGTATTGGGGCATTATGCTGATACTGGGCGTGGTTGGTCTTGTGATTACCTTTGCGTATAACTATGTGGTTGCCCACACCCTGTTCAAGGACTATGCCGAGGAGCAGTTTCTGGCAATGTACGGTATGCTGACCGGCACCGCCAGCACCGGCATTATCCTGCTGCGGGAGGCAGACGGAGAGTTTAAGACACCGGTAGCGGACAATCTGGTGTACCAGAATTTCCCAGCGATTGTATTCGGATTCCCGCTGATGCTGCTGGCAACGCTGGCGCCGAAAAAGCCGCTGCTGACCCTTGGGATTCTGGCGGCGTTTTTCCTGGTGATGAATGTGATTCTCTTTAGAAGCAAGCTGTTTGGCAGAAAAAAGGTAAAAAGTGAAGTAAAATAAAAAATCTTCCCCGGTGATATGCACGCACCGGGGAAGATTTTTATTACGGATTGAAAGGCGAAAGCCGCAGGTATCTGCCTGCGGCTTTGCAACAAGAAAAGAGGAGAGGAAAATGAAAAAGATAAAAATGAATCTTAGTACCTTTATGATAACGGGAAAATATGAAAAAAATAAGTGGATAAATTTTAAGAATGTATGAAGTTTGAAAAATTTTTCGCTTTTTTTCCAAACAGAGGCGGGATTGGTTTGACGGAAGGAAAAAAATAGGGTATAGTAAAAATAATCGTAAAAGACCTCGGGAAGAGGGTTAAAGAAGGAATTTGCAGGAGTAAGCTATGCTGGATAAGTTGCAGGCGGTGTATAGCCGCTATGAGGAAATGTGCGCCCGTTCAGAGCAGCCGGATTTTTATGACGACCCGAAAAAGGCTGCCGCTTTGTTGCGGGAGAAAAATGAATTAGAGCCCATTATCGAGGCTTATCGGGCATACCGGTCGGCTGAGCAGGATATGGCAGACGCCCAGGAGCTTATGGCAGATCCGGAAATGAAGGAGCTGTGCCAGCAAACCTTTCAGGAGGCCAAGCAGGTAAAAGAGGAGCTGTATGCTAAGCTGCAGATTCTGCTGCTGCCGAAAGACCCTAACGATGAAAAAAGCGTCATTGTTGAAATTCGTGGCGGCGCCGGCGGGGAGGAAAGCGCTCTGTTTGCCCACAGCCTGTTCCGTATGTATTCGATGTATGCAGCCCAGAAGGGTTGGAGTGTAGAACTGATGAATTATAATGAAACAGAGCTGGGCGGCGTAAAAGAGGCGGACTTCGTGATTAACGGCCGTGGCGCCTACTCCCGCTTAAAATATGAATCCGGCGTACATCGGGTACAGCGGGTACCGGAGACCGAGTCCGGCGGACGGGTGCATACCTCCACAGCTACGGTGGCAGTGCTGCCGGAAATGGAGGAGGTAGACGTGCAGATAAATCCTGCGGATATTGAAATGCAGGTCTATCGGGCCTCCGGCGCAGGCGGACAGCACGTTAACAAAACCAGCTCCGCTGTGCGGCTGATTCATAAGCCCAGCGGTATTGTGGTGGCTTGCCAGGAGGAACGCAGCCAGTTGCAGAACAGGGAAAAGTGTATGCGTATGCTGGCATCAAAGCTGTATGAAATCGAGCAGGAAAAGCTGGACAGTCAGGTAACCGGTATGCGCCGCAGTCAGGTAGGCACCGGTATGCGAAATGAGCGAATCCGCACCTATAATTTCCCCCAGGGGCGGGTAACCGACCACAGAATCGGGCTGACCTTATATAAGATTGAGCAGATTATGGACGGGGCGCTGGACGAAGTGATTGACGCGCTGGCGACCGCGGACCAGGCAGAGAAACTGAAAAACGCCAATTAAGGGCGTATCGGAGGAGCAATATGGAATTTATCACAAATTCCTCACAGGAAACGGAAGCGGTGGGGCAGGCGCTGGGTCAGCGGCTGCAGCCGGCTACCATTCTTGCTTATCAAGGGGATCTGGGCGCAGGCAAAACAGCCTTTACCCGCGGTTTGGCGCGGGGGCTGGGGGCGAAGGACACAGTAACCAGCCCGACCTACACAATTGTAAACGAATACCTGTCCGGCAGAATGCCGCTGTTTCATTTTGATATGTACCGGCTGTCCTCGGAGGAGGATTTGTTTGACATCGGCTGGGAGGATTATCTGGACAGAAACGGCGTCTGCGCGGTGGAATGGAGCGAAAACGTAGCTGGCGCTATGGAAGGCGCTATCACAGTAAAGCTTGAAAAGCTGGGAGAAAATACCAGACGCATTACCATTGAAGGAGGGGACGCGGTTGCTGATTTTAGCCTTTGAAACCTCTGCCAAGGCAGCATCTGTGGCGCTGATGAAGGACGGACACCTGTTGGCAGAGCGCTACTGCAATTCGGGGTTAACCCACAGCCAGACCTTGCTGCCAATGGCGCAGGAGCTTATGGATAGTTGCCTTTTGAAGCCTGAGCAGATAGAGGCGGTGGCAGTTGCCGCAGGACCCGGCAGCTTTACCGGTGTGCGCATCGGCGTGGCTGCGGCGAAGGGCTTTGCTTGGGGCAGAGAACTGCCGCTGTACGGCGTATCCACACTGGAGGCAATGGCGCTGCAGCTGGGAATCAGCGACGGCTATGTGCTGCCGGTGATGGACGCAAGACGCCAGCAGGTATATACCGCCACCTTCCGCGCGGTGAAAGGTGCGCTGGAGAGAATACAGCCGGATCGGGCGATTTCTATGCAGGAATTGGCAGAAGAATTAAAAAAATTGCAGGAACCGATTTTTTTGGTTGGAGATGGCAGTGTTTTGTGCTATAATACTTTGCAGGAGACAGTACCGATGCTGGTGCTGCCGCCGGAGCACCAGATGCATCAACGGGCAACCGGTGTTGCATTGGCAGCGCAAAAGCAAATCGCACAGGGCGCGCAGACGGACGCCGGCGCGCTGACCCCCAATTACTTAAGGCTCTCCCAGGCGGAACGGGAACGTTTGGCGCGGGAGAAAAACGGATAAAAGGAGAAAGAAAAATGGGAAAGGTACATGTATTGGAGCATCCCCTGATTCAGCACAAGCTGGCAATTCTGCGGAATAAGCAAACAAGCGTAAAAGAATTTCGTGAGCTGGTCAGCGAGGTCGCAGGACTGATGTGCTACGAGGCAACACGCAATCTCCCCACGGAGGAAGTAACGGTACAGACACCGGTGGCGCAGGCAAAGTGCCGTATGCTGGCAGGCAAGAAGCTGGCAATCATTCCGATTTTGCGCGCAGGTCTGGGTATGGTGGATTCTATGGTGGATATGATTCCCTCCGCAAAGATTGGACATATCGGTCTGTATCGGGATCCCGAGACCCATTTGCCTGTTGAATATTACTGCAAGCTGCCGGAGGATATCGGCAACCGGCAGGTGTTCGTGGTTGACCCTATGCTGGCGACCGGCGGCAGCGCTGCAGCTGCCATTGATTTTCTGAAGAAGCACGGCTGTAAGCAGATTACCCTGATGAATATCATCGGCTGCCCCGAGGGTGTGGAGGCAATTCAGAAGGCCCACCCCGATGTGGATATTTATCTGGCAGCGGTGGACGAAAAGCTGAATGACCACGCCTATATTATCCCCGGTCTGGGCGATGCGGGCGACCGTATTTTCGGCACAAAATAAGAAAAATTCCGGAGTATGTGCGAAACATACTCCGGTTTTTTGCAAAAAAGCAGAATATTCCAAAGGAATATACTTGCGACACAGGCGCTTATATAGTAAAATAAAGCCATAAAGAGTAAGGGCGGGTAGAAGCATATGAAAATTAAAACCAGACGGCTTTCTTATGAGAAAGTAATGGCGCTTCCCAGGCAAAAACACCGCAAACCGATGAAACCGATGTTTTTGCTGCAGCTGGTTATCCGGATTCTGGCGATTTTTGATTTACTTCCCACAAAGTTTACTTATAAAACCTGGGGAATGGAGAAAATTTCTAAAAAAGAGCCCTGCCTGATACTGATGAACCACTCCAGCTTCATCGATTTGAAGATTGCCTCCCGTATATTCTTTCCCAGAAGGTACGGCGTCGTCTGCACCTCTGACGGCTTTGTGGGAAAAAATATGCTGATGCGCCGCATCGGCTGCATTCCAACCCAGAAGTTTGTCAGCGACCTGACATTGATTCGGGATATACAATATCTCCTTAAGCACGGCATCAGCGTGCTGATGTTTCCCGAGGCCAGCTATTCCTTTGACGGAACGGCTACGCCGCTGCCCAGAAAAATGGGTGTGCTACTGAAAAAGCTGGGCGTGCCGGTGGTTACGGTAATTACCCAGGGCGCGTTTGCAAGAGACCCGCTTTACAACTGCCTGCAAAAACGCAAGGTAAAGGTGCGGGCAGATGTGCGCTGTATGGCAACGGCGGAGGAACTGAAAAACCTGTCGGTAGAGGAGCTGGACGCGATGCTCGATGAAGCATTCAGCTTTGACAATTTCCGCTATCAGCAGGAAAACGGCATTGTAATCGACGAGCCTTTCCGCGCTGACGGACTTAACAGAATCCTTTACCGGTGCCCCCACTGCAATACCGAGGGAAAAACCGAGGGCAAAGGCACAACGCTGACTTGCCACCACTGCGGCAAGGTGTACTTACTGCACCCGCTGGGCTATTTGCAGGCGGAAAATGCCGCGTTTACCCACATACCCGACTGGTACCGCTGGCAGCGGCAGCAGGTGCGCAGAGAGCTGGAAGAAGGCATCTATTATCTGGAGAAGAAAGTGAAAATCGGTATGCTGGTGAATACCAAAGCCCTGTATATGGTAGGGGAGGGTGTGCTGATTCATAACGAGCACGGCTTCCGGTTGACCGGCTGCGATGGAAAACTGGAATATACCCAGGGACCGCTGGCAAGCTACGGACTGTATGCCGACTATTACTGGTACGAAATCGGCGATGTGATTTGCATCGGCAACCGAGACGTGCTGTATTACTGCTTCCCGGAAGGCGGCGATGTGGTGGCAAAAACACGGCTTGCCACTGAGGAACTTTACAAGATAAAAAAGCGTTCCCGCGCGGATTTTGCAGCCAAAACCGTCAAATAAGCGGCAAAAAAGAAAAAATCTACAAAAATGCAGGAAAAGGTTTACTTTTCCAGCGCTTTGTGCTATACTGTTTGGGCGTTATGATAAAAAATGAAAAAAATTAAAGAATTTGGCAGAAAAGATCTGCCAAAACCAAATTGAAAGGGGTATTTCAATGGCACATAAGTATGTTTATTTGTTTACCGAAGGCAATGGC
>JAZRGQ010000038.1:0-4607 GCA_045644405.1 Faecousia sp. | reverse complement strand
TCCCCACTTTGTTAAAAGGAGGTTTTTATATGAAGATCATTAAGCGTAACGACGCAGAAGAAATTTATGATGCCGTTAAAATTGAAGCTGCCATCACCAAGGCTAACAACGCTGTGGAAGAAGCTGTCCGCATGACTCCCCTGCAGATCAAGCGCATCACCGAGCATGTGCAGATCGCCTGCGAGGAGATGGGCCGCAGCCCTGCAGTGGAAGAAATTCAGGATCTGGTAGAAAAGTCCATCATGGCTCACGGTGCCTTTGAGGTTGCCAAGACCTACATTACCTACCGTTATACCCGTAGCCTGATGCGTCAGTCCAACACCACCGACGACCGCATTCTGAGCCTGATTGAGTGTAACAATGAGGAAGTCAAGCAGGAAAACGCCAATAAGAATCCCACCATCAACGCAGTACAGCGTGACTACATGGCAGGCGAGATCTCCAAGGATATCACCAACCGTATCCTGCTGCCCAAGGAGATCGTGGATGCCCACAACGCAGGTATCATCCACTTCCATGACTCCGACTACTATGCCCAGCATATGCATAACTGCGATCTGGTAAATCTGGAGGATATGCTGCAAAACGGCACTGTCATCTCCGGCACACTCATCGAAAAGCCCCACTCCTTCTCTACAGCCTGTAACATCGCCACCCAGATTATTGCGCAGGTTGCCTCCAACCAGTACGGCGGACAGTCAATCAGCCTGACCCATCTGGCGCCCTTTGTACAGGTCAGCCGGGAAAAGATTCGCAAGGCGGTAGAAAAAGAGCTGGCGGAGCTGGGTGTAACGGCAGAAGAATCTGCTATCCAGAAAACTGTGGAAGAGCGCCTGCAGGAGGAAATCAGCCGCGGCGTACAGACCATTCAGTATCAGGTAATCACCCTGATGACCACCAACGGACAAGCGCCCTTTATCACCATATTTATGTATCTGAACGAAGCAAGATCCCCCCAGGAGAAAAAGGATCTGGCAATGATTATCGAGCAGATGCTGCGCCAGCGCTATGAAGGCGTAAAGAATGTAAAGGGCGTGTGGATTACCCCCGCATTCCCCAAGCTGATTTACGTGCTGGAGGAGGACAACATCACCGAGGACTCCCCCTACTGGTACTTAACCCGTCTGGCTGCCCAGTGTACCGCCAAGCGTATGGTACCGGACTATATCAGCGAAAAGAAGATGCTGGAGCTGAAGGGCGACGTGTACGTATGTATGGGTTGCCGTTCCTTCCTGACACCTGACCGCTTTACCGATGCCGGCGTAGGAAATATTGCTAACGCCGGTAACTATGAGCCCGGCAAGCATAAGTATTACGGCCGCTTTAATCAGGGTGTTGTAACCATTAATCTGCCGGATATTGCCCTTTCCTCCGGACGGGATAAAGCCAAGTTCTGGGAGATCTTCGACGAGAGAATGGATCTGTGCTACCGGGCGCTGCTTTGCCGCCACGAAAGACTAAAAGGCACATTGTCCGACGCCGCGCCCGTTCTGTGGCAATATGGCGCGCTGGCAAGACTGCCTAAGGGCGAGCCGATCGATAAGCTCCTCTACGGCGGCTATTCCACCATTTCTCTGGGCTATGCCGGTCTTTACGAGTGTGTCAAATATATGACAGGTAAATCCCACACCGATCCGGAAGCCACACCCTTTGCGCTGGAAATTATGGACGCGCTGAACGCAGCCTGCCGGAAGTGGAAGGAAAAGCACAACATCGACTTCTCCCTGTACGGCACACCGCTGGAATCCACCACTTATAAATTTGCCAAGTGTCTGCAGAACCGCTTCGGTATGATTCCCGGCGTTACCGATAAGAGCTACATTACAAACTCCTATCACGTACACGTTACCGAGGAAATCGATGCCTTCACAAAGCTGGCATTCGAAGCTCAATTCCAGCACTTAAGCCCCGGCGGCGCTATCAGCTACATCGAAGTTCCCAATATGCAGCAGAACATCGATGCTGTTCTGGAAGTGATGAAGTTCATTTACGATAACATCATCTACGCCGAGCTCAATACCAAGTCCGATTTCTGTCAGGAGTGCGGATTTGACGGAGAGATTCAAATTCAGGAAGACGACGGTAAGCTGGTATGGGTCTGCCCCAACTGCGGCAATACCGACCAGAGCAAGATGAACGTTGCCCGCCGAACCTGCGGATACATCGGTACCCAGTACTGGAATCAGGGCCGTACCCAGGAAATCAAGGACCGGGTGCTGCACCTGTAACAAAGTAATAAAAACCCTGGTAAGGTTTATGCCTTACCAGGGTTTTCTATTTATTTCAGCTCCCACAGCTTAATCTGGCTGGACTTTTCGTACAGCCGCAGATAACTGTCATAGCGGGTTGGCTCCAGCTGCCCTGCCTCCACCGCCGCCCGGACACAGCAGCCCGGCTCTTTTCGGTGAGAGCAATCGTGAAACTGGCATTTCCCCAGATAATTTGCAAAATCAGGAAACGCGTACTGCAGATTTTCCTTGAGAATCACGTCCATCTGCTCTGTATCAAAGGAGGTAAAGCCCGGTGTATCTGCCACATAGGTATCTTCCTCCAGCTTATACAGCTCCACGTGCCGCGTTGTATGCCGGCCGCGCCCCAGCTTCTGGGATACCTGACCGGTAGCAAGCGCCAGCGCCGGACACAGTCTGTTCAGCATACTGCTTTTGCCTACGCCGGTATTTCCTGTAAAAGCTGTCAGCTTGCCTTTCAGCAGCTGACGCAGCTGCTCAACGCCTTCTCCTGTCTCCGCGCTGGCGGAAATCACCGAAAAGCCGGCATTGCGGTAAATTCGCAATAAATCCACAGCCGGGTCAAGGTCGCATTTGTTTACACATACATAAACCTCGACTCCCTGATTGCCGGCGATTGCCGCCACTCTGTCAATTTGAAACGGCTCTGTAACCGGATTGGCATTGGCTGCAAAGATAACCAGCGCGTCAACATTGGCAACAGCCGGACGCACAAAGCAATTACGGCGGGGCAAAACCTTTTCCACCATACCTCTGCCCTGCTCCACAGTAATCTCCACCAAATCGCCGGTCAGAGGCGTTACGCGGTCCTTACGCAGACTTCCCCGCCCACGGCAGGTTACGACACCGTTTGGCGTTTCTACGTCGTAAAAGCCGCTAAGGGAGCGCAGGATTCGACCTGTGAATGTTTGCGCCATTAAAAAGACACCTTCTCAATCCAGCCATCGCTGTCATTAATAATCACATCGTAGTACACATCGCCGGTGCCGGACTGGTTGGTCAGGGTGATGCTGTCCACGCCTTGACTGACAGTGCCTTCATACACAACTACCCGGTCCCGTGTTACCTTGACTCTGCAGGGACCTTCCGCAGCGCTTCCCCGTAAGCCAATGGTTACGCTCATTGTGGTTTCGCTGGGCTGCGTTGTTTCTGTCGGCGCAGGTCCTTCCGAAATATACAGGGTAATTTGTGTATTGATATCAAGCTCCGCGTTCTTTTCGTGGGATTGCTCGATGACCTCGTCCTTCTCCTGCTGGCTTTGCTTATACTCGATAGCAGGGGTTTTGAAACCGGCGCCCTGAATAATCTTCACCGCAGTTTCAATATCCATTCCCACCACATTGGGCATACGCTCCGTTTGCGGTCCTTTGCTGATGTAGAGTTTTACATTCTGCTCGGTTCTCAGCTCACTGCCAAACTCCGGTTCAGTACGCACTACGCCGCCTTCTTCAATACTGGAATCAAACACTTCTTCTGTAGTAACATTCAGGTTCAGCTTCTGCTGTTCCAGCGTTGCCATCGCCAGTTCCAAAGAAAGGTTTTCCAGATTGGGCATTTCACCGGTCTTGATTTCTCTGCCCTTGCTAACATACAGGGTAATTGTCTGTCCGCTGGACAGCTCTGTATCCTTTTCGGGAGTAGCGCGGATTACCTTACCCTCATCAATATTGTCATCATACTCTTCTTCAATTTCAAACTTCAGATTCAGGCTCTTGCTTTCAAGCACATCAATCGCCTGCTCCTTAGTCATATCCGCCACGTCAGGCATAGTAACGATCTGCGGTGTAGGACCAAGGCTGACAACAACCACAACCTTTGTGCCCTTTATTACCTGGTCGTCCGGCAAAGGTCTTTGAGAGAGGATAATGCCCGCTTCCACGTTGTCGTCATATTCCTCTTCCTTTATAATGTCCAGATCCTGAATTTCTTCCAGACGGCTAAATTCCTGCCCCAGCAGATTGGGTACTGGCACCAGATCATTATTCTTTCCAATGCCGCCGCCACCTAGCAGGATAAACATAAACACAACAACTGCAATTACCGCCACCACTGCGCAGGTGATAATGGCAATGGTCGCCATACGGCTGCCGTTTTCCTCTTTCTTCTGCTGCTGCCGGCGGCGCATTTCCTGCTCCCGTTTAGCGCGACGGGCTTCCAGCGAATCCTGTGTTCTGCTGGCGGAGCTGATTTTGTCTTCCGCCTTTTGGGCAGCGGTACGGTCCGGCTGCAGCGCCAAAGTGGTGTTTTGCAGACGTGTTACCTCGTCCAGCGGCGGTGTATTGTAGTCAAACAGCAATGTGGGATCCTTGCGGAATTCGTCCATATCGCTGAGCATACGGGTAGCGCTGACATACCGCT
>JAZRGQ010000037.1:0-3040 GCA_045644405.1 Faecousia sp. | reverse complement strand
GCGTCCCTCGTCGACCGCTGCCACTCGCTCAACTCGCTTCATCTGCCACAGGCAGCGCTCGTTTCGCTCCCCGAAAATACTTGGCGGGCGACTGCCTGGGAAGATAGGTAATACCAACACCGAGAGTCAGGAGTTATCCTGGCTCTCTTTTTTTATAAATGCTGCAGCTATAAGAGAATTCCATTAAACACAGAAGTTAAGCACATCTGCCCCTGTTGCGGTGCCCGACGAATGTCCTTGGCGACGGAGCGCCTGCGTCCCTCGTCGACCGCTGCCACTCGCTCAACTCGCTTCATCTGCCACAGGCAGCGCTCGTTTCGCTCCCCGAAAATACTTGGCGGGCGACTGCCTGGGAAGATAGGTAATGCCAACACTAAACCTCACTGCTTCGGCAGTGAGGTTTCTTTTTTTGGCTGATAATTACCTGAGATACTTGTCGAAAACGTTGCTTTCGAAAATCTACTGTGTTATAGTAGGCTAAGGATAAATGTGAGGTGTAAAGAATGAAAACCATTCGTTTTACAGTTCCTGTTGCATGTCAGATTCCGTACACAAATACGGAGCAAACCTACGATGATTGCGGCGTGCTGATTTTACCCGATAGTTACACCGATAACGGTGCGCCTACAAGGCTGGTATTTAATTGCCACGGTGCCGGCGGTACGATTTCAACTGACGATTCTCATATTGAAGGACAGGCGCTTTCTATGTATCTGGTAGCCAACGGCTATGCGGTTGTGGACGTCAACGGTTTGCCTGCAGAGTATGCCGCGGAATTTGGCATAGACCTGCGTAACAACATCGGCTCTAACTTTGCCATTGACAGCTATTGCGCTGCCTACCAATACTGTATGGACAATTATAATTTCAAAAAAGAAGTGTTTGTGCACGGTGGCTCTATGGGCGGCATCAGCAGCACCAACCTGGTGCTTAGTCAACGGCTGCCGGTAATTGCGCAGACAGGTTTTTGCCCAGTGCTGGATACCTACAATGAGATATTCCTGCACCCCTGGTCCGGCGGATTGCCCAAGACGGCGCTGGCAAAAATCTATTCTTTCGATGTAGACGGCGAAGGACAGTACATATATGACGAGGATAGGGTGCGCGGCGGTAACCCGATGAAAACGCAGAAAAAGCATCCTTGTCCGGTGTTTTTCTGCCACTGCGCAGACGACCCGATTGTGAATCCTGAAATCACGAAAAAATTTGTGGAAAAAATCAAGGCAGACGGCGTGGAGGTGCAGTTTCTACTTCTGCCCGCCGGACGGCATGAGCCGCAACGGTACGGTCCGTGCGTGGAAAAGCCCACCGGCAAAGACACACTTAATGGGCAGCAAATTGCGGTTACGGAAGCGGTGGAAGCGGCATTTTTGTGGATTAGAAAATTTGACTGTTAAGGCATTGACAAAGGGTAGCGATTGGGCTATACTGCGGGTGTATAGCAATGGTTTCCAGAATATATCAAAATATAAACAGTAAAGTCAAAGGAGAATATTATGGCAAACGCGAGCAGTTGGGAACGGATTAAAACGTCGAAACGTTACTTACACACACCATTCTCTGGCTATTTTTGCACACAGTGGCCTCAGTTTAAGGTGCTGCTTGGCAAATTTGAAACCGAGTGCGCGCCGATAGTAGGCTTCTCTGCCTATCCTGCGTCCGGCATGTGCGTGCTGGTGGGTGAGGAAATGGAGCCTGTGGACTTCACACAGACGAAATTGGACACCCGTGATGATGGCGCGCCGATTCACGCAATGCAGAACGAGCTGCCTGAGTACACTCTGAAAATGGAGAATTTCTGTAACGTTGGCACTGTTCGTCCCAGCATTTTCATCAAACTGACGGTTGCCAATCGTGGTGAAGCGCCGGTGTCGGATATGCTGAGCCTGCTGGTGCGCAGCGGTCCGGAAAATTACCTGACCGGCACCGAGGCGGACGGCTATGCCCACTTCGACGGCAACGTGCGTAACTGGGGCTTTACGCCCAATACCTGGGACTGGGACGGCAGCTCCCGCATCGTCGATGCAACAAACAACTGCGCCATTGAAGTTGAAGAAAACGGCGGCTTTGATTTGCAGTGGCACGGCAAGGTCAAGGGCTATGTATGGCATCAGCGCGACCTGCTGAAGGCCAATTTTACATTGGCAGCCGGCGAAGAAAAGAGCCTTATTCTGCGTATGCACTATATTGATGCCGGTGAATCGGTTGCCGATTACGAAACCGAGCGCGCCAAGGCGGAAGAATTCTGGCAGACAGAGCTGAAGCGGATTACCCGTATGCCCGGCAAGCCGGAGCACGCGCCGCTGGTGCGGAATCTGGTAGCCCAGCTGCTGCAGCATTATTCCAGCTATCTGGACGAGGGCTTTGTCGCGCCCCGTCAGGGCGGTATGAACCGGTTTTTCTGGTCGGTGGAAGCGATGTACTTCCTGGAAGCGCTGGACCGGATTGGCGACTTTGATTTGTACAACCGCACAGCCTACGATTTCTTCTTTGACACCTGTCAGGTGAAAGAGGGTGAGGACGTAGGCGAGGTGATTCTGAAGACCTCCTGGGGCAGTACTACAGCCGGCGCAATCCACGCCTGCGCACACCACATTTTGTGCCGCGATAAGGCTGTGTTTGACCGCTATAAGGACCAGCTGTATCTGGCATTCCAGTGGATTCAGCGGCAGAGAGCAAAGAGTACGGAAAGCGGCAGCCTGTATACCGGCATTTTCCCCGCAAAGCGGGGTACAGACTGGCCCGGTGAGTTCCAAAGCTGGTGTATGACCGACGCGTTCAGCCAGCAGGCAATGGGTATGCTGGCAGACGCATTTGAAAAGTATGAAGATCCCCGCGCAGCAGAAATCCGCGAGGCGCATACCGACTATCTTGCCTGCCTGAAGAAGATTCTGGCGCAGATTGTGGCGGAGAATCCCAGCGAAGATGAGCTGCTGCTGCCGAACCGTCTGGGAATTCCCCAGACCGATCCTCCTATGGGCGCCTATTATTCCGACGGCCCTGCTCTGCTTCTGGGCACCGGCGTTATGGACCCCAACAG
>JAZRGQ010000036.1:0-10726 GCA_045644405.1 Faecousia sp. | reverse complement strand
AAAGTAAAAAAAAAACCCCCCGCCAAATGCTCTGTTTGGGGCAGCGTTTTTTAGTAGAACAGTAAATCCGAATAGGTGGGGTAGGGCCAGTAGGCTTTGTCGGTCAGCTGTTCCAGAATGTCGGCGTCTGCGCGCAGCGCCTCCATTCCTGCCACTACCACCTCGTGGCAGTATGTAGCAGCTTCTTCTGCGTTTTGCGGGATTGCTTCCAAATCGCCACGCAGCTTTTGGGATTTTTCATACAGTCCGTCAGTGGCTTTGCTGAGTCGCTGCACCAGCGCTTGCTCCGCAGCTGCGGATACGCCCAGCTTTTGCTTGGTAAGAATTGCTTCACACAGGTTGCTGCTGTATTTCAGCGCAGCGGGCAGGATTTGATGCAGCGCCATATCCACGCAGGTACGTCCCTCGATATGAATTGCTTTTACGTAAGCCTCCAGTTGAATTTCGTGTCGGGCGTAGAACTCAGCTTCGGTAAAAATACCGTGCCTCGTAACCAGCTGAATGTTCTTTTCACAGATGTAGGCGGGTAGACACTTGGCGGTAGAACGCAGATTGCTGAGACCGCGCTGCTTTGCCTCGGTCTCCCACTGGGCAGAATAGCCGTTTCCGTTGAAAATAATTCTCTTATGCGCAGAAAGCGCGTTGGTTACCAGCTCCTGCAGCGCAGTGTCGAAATCATCTGCCTTTTCCAGCGCATCGGCAAATTTTCCCAGCTCCTCTGCCATAATGGTATTGAGAGCAATATTGGGATTGGCGATGGACTGGGAGGAGCCCAGCATACGGAATTCAAACTTATTTCCGGTGAATGCAAGAGGAGAGGTGCGGTTGCGGTCGGTGGTATCTCTGGGGATAGAGGGAAGTACGTCCACGCCGATACGCATAAGGCGCTTCTCCGGGTCGGTGTAGTTGGTGCCGTTAATAATAGATTCAACAACAGCGGTCAGCTCATCACCGAGGAATATGGAGATGATTGCAGGCGGCGCTTCGTGGGCGCCCAGACGGTGATCATTTCCGGCAGATGCCACAGTACAGCGTAAAAAGTCCTGGTATTCATCGATGCCCTGGATAAACGCAGCTAGAAAAATCAGGAACTGGGCATTCTGGCTGGGTGTCTTGCCGGGACTGAACAGATTCCGTCCGGTATCAGTTGACAGCGACCAGTTGTTGTGCTTGCCGGAGCCATTCACACCGGCGAAGGGCTTTTCGTGGAGCAGGCACACTAAATTGTGCTTTGCGGCGCACTTTTTCATCACCTGCATTGTGAGCTGATTGTCATCGCAGGCGCTGTTTACATCGGTATAAATCGGTGCCAGCTCGTGCTGACAGGGAGCAACCTCATTGTGCTTTGTTTTTGAAAGGATACCCAGCCGCCAGAGCTGTTCGTCAAGATCCTTCATAAAATTGGAGACACGGGTACGAATGGTGCCGAAGTAATGGTCTTCCAGCTCCTGACCTTTAGGAGGCGCTGCGCCAAAGAGTGTACGACCGGTCAGTCGCAAATCTTCCCGCTGGGCATACATATCCTTAGGCAGCAGAAAATACTCCTGCTCCGCGCCGACACAGGGGATAACCCGCTTTGTTTCATTGTCGCCAAACAGACGCAGAATTCGCAGCGCCTCTCTGGAAACCTCGTCAATGGAACGCAGCAGAGGTGTCTTCATATCCAGCGCTGCGCCGGTGTAGGAGAAAAAGCAGGTGGGAATATATAAGCTGCCGTCCCGTACAAATGCAAAGGAGGTAGGGTCCCAGGCGGTATAACCCCGGGCTTCAAAGGTTGCGCGCAGACCGCCGGAGGGGAAAGAGGAGGCGTCCGGCTCACCGCAAACAAGAGAGCTGCCGGAAAACTCCATAATGACTTTGCCGTCGCCGGCAGGAGTGATAAAGGAATCGTGCTTTTCAGCGGTGATTCCGGTCATCGGTTGAAACCAGTGGGTGTAGTGGGTTGCACCCTTTTCAATGGCCCATTCCTTCATTGCCTCTGCAATTTCGTTTGCGTCCTGCAGTTCCAGCGCAGTTCCGGTGCGAATACACTGCTGCCAGGCGTGAAAAATCTCCGGCTTCAGCCGCTGCTGCATTGCAGCCTCGTTAAAAACATCGCTGCCAAATATCTCAGGTACGTCAATTATACGGTCCATACGCAGGCTCCTTTCCGCCTTTTTCAGGATTGGGCAAATAGATACTATAAATTTTATTCCAATGCACCTAAAAAAGCAATAGCGCAAAATGAAGAATTTTCAACAGTTTCCCAATATACCATTGTGAAATGGCAACAAAAGAAAAAAGACAGCTGTAGCAGTTTTTTTGCTTTTTATTATTGCGTTTATGCGCAAAAAGGTGTATAGTAAACACGATTTATATTTGAATGGGAGAATTACTATGAGCGTTTATGCAACACTTTCAAAGGCGGAACTGGAGCAGGCGTATGCTGCTGTAAAAGCCCGCTATGAAGACTGTAAGAATCTTGGCTTGAAATTAAATATGGCGCGTGGCAAGCCGTCCAAGCTGCAGCTTGATGCTGTCAGCGTTATTTTGGGTGTGCTGACCGATGCACAGCAGTGCATCGTCGACGGTGTTGACATCAGAAATTACGGTGAGTTGGCAGGTCTTGACTGCGCAAGAAAATACTGGGCAGATGTTTTGGATTGCCGCCCGGAGCAGACCTTCATCGGCGGTACTGCCAGCCTGAATATAATGTTTGATATTATTTCCCGTGCCTATTCTCACGGTCTGCTTCACAGCCCCCGTCCCTGGTGCAGGGAGGAGAAGGTAAAGTTTCTTTGTCCCAGCCCCGGATATGACCGGCACTTCAGAATCACTGAGATGTTTGGTGCTGAGCTGATTACTGTACCTATGACTGCGGAAGGTCCGGATATGGATATGGTAGAGGAGCTGGTGAAAGACCCTCAGGTAAAGGGTATCTGGTGTGTTCCCAAGTATTCCAATCCGGATGGAATTATCTACTCCAACCGGACGATTGAGCGTTTTGCACATCTACAGCCTGCAGCGCCGGACTTTACCATTATGTGGGATAATGCGTATTGTATCCACGAGTTTGAGGGAGAATATGTACAGATTCCGGACATTCTTTCCCTGTGCGAAACGGCAGGCCGTCCGGATATGGTGTATGAATTTGCATCTACTTCGAAAATTACCTTTGCAGGCGCAGGTTTCTCCGTTGTTGCGTCCTCTGAGGCAAACATAGCCTACATAACAAAGCTCTTTTCTGTACAGATGATTTCGCAGGATAAAATTAACCAGCTGCGCCACGTTCTGTATTTGAAGGATAAGGCACACACTATTTCGGTTATGAAGCGCCACGCGGCAATTATGGCGCCGAAATTTAAGTGTGTTTCCGATATACTGGAAAATGAAATCAAACCCTGTGGCTTTGCAAATTGGAATCGTCCCACCGGTGGTTACTTTGTCAGCCTGAACACTATGCCCGGCACAGCAACCCGCGCGTTAGCTCTTTGCAAGGAAGCGGGCGTTGAGATGACCGGCGCCGGCGCAGCATTTCCTTACGGAAAAGACCCGCAGGACAGCAATATCCGGATTGCACCCAGCTTGCCTCCTGTGGAGGAATTGGAAAAAGCAATGGAGATTTTCTGCATTTGCCTGAAGATGGCAGCGCTTGAAAAATTGCTGAATCAATAAACCGGAGGATAACTATGCTCCAGAAAGCAAAACAGCTGTTAAAGAAGTATCACAGCTTAGTTACCTATATTCTTTTCGGCTGTCTGACCACAGTAGTCAATTATTTGGTATACCTGCCGCTGTATAATTTTGCTGAGTTATCAGGGGCGGTAAGCAATATGATTGCGTGGGTAGCAGCGGTTGTGTTTGCCTATTTTACCAACAAGCCCTTTGTGTTCAACAGCCACGATTGGTCCTGCAAGACAGTGTTTCCGGAGCTGGGAAAATTTGTTGGCTGTCGGGTGATGTCTGGCTTGCTGGAAACAGTTCTGATTTGGGTTGCGGTGGATATGTATCAGATGAACGGCAACCTGATAAAGCTGCTGGTAGGCATTCTGGTGTTAATTATCAATTATCTGGGCAGCAAACTTTTGGTATTCAGAAAGAAATAAGTTATGGGCAGGATGATTGCTTCATCCTGCCCATAGTTTATGGTTCTTTTGGTTTATTTTGAATAAAGGAAAGGGTAGACCGGAACGAGTCTGCCGCAATCTGATTGGGTGCTTTTTGAGAAAGCCCTAAGAACTTCTGCAGGCAGATATTCTTCAAAATATCCTCTGCAAACCAGGGGTTTTTCACAAATAGCGGTCCTAAGCAGTTGGTGTAGATGAGGTTTTTCCAGCGGGCGCCTTCTGCGCCTGTGGCGTTGTTACCTCTGCCGTAAATCGTTGTACCGAGGGGCTGCTTTGCATCAACATCGGCCATTTGAATTTGGGGACCTACAAGCTCCATCTGGGTATCATTTAAGCGGAAATGCAGGTCATCGCCCCATACATATTTGCGCTCTGTGGCGCACATATCCAGATATCCAAGTCCTTCAAAGCTGCTCTGATCCTCGCGGGTAACGGTCTTGCCGAACATAAGACCGGAGGTGCCAAGCGCCAGCAGATATCCGCCAGAGAGCAGGTAGGCGTCCAGCGCGTCTTTTTGGGATTGGAGCGCAGGAATCAAATAGCGGAAGGTGGACATTTCACCGGGCAGAAATACAACAAGGTCAAATTCCTGGAAGGGTACAGCCTGGGAAAAATCTTCAATACGCACAACTTCCATTTCAAGTCCCAGATTTTCGCCAGTTTTTACCAGCGCTTGAATACTGCCTCTTTCGCCGTGAAGATTCAGGAGGTTGGGATACATCCACGCGATTTTCAATTTATGCATTCTCACGACCTCCTTCAGCTAAATACTGCTTAATTTGCTTAGCGTGCTTTGTGTTTGTGAGCATATAGATAACTTCTGCGTCTAAATCCTGCAAGGATTGGAATACAGTATCTAAATCGTCTGTATCGAAGATGCTCAGTCGCTGCGGGTCGGCGCCTGCCAGAAGCATACGGCTTGCCAAATCACCGGCAACTGTAGAGGAAAATGCCACAAAGCGTTCTACATTACTCTGCACAATCGGTGCGAAATGGCAATCGAAGAAATAAAAGCTTCCGCTGTAGTAGGGGAAGAAGTCGGCAACTGCGTGCATACCGACTAAAACTGCCTTCTTTCTGGGGTCAGCTGCAATAATGTCCAGCTGGGACTGAAGGGCTTCCGGATTTTCCTGCTTTCCGCGCAGATAGTAAACCTGCTTGCCGCGGAACTGATAGCTGTCGATGTGAGATGCGGGGTTTTTGAAGGTGGAGAAACCGTTTTGAATCTGCGCGTCGGTCAGACCGGCAATGCGGCAGATGGCGATGCACATCGCAAAATTGTAGATATAGAAAGGATTGTTATACGGTACATTCCACGTGCTGCCATTGCAAATAAAGCTGTTGTTTTCAAAATCAACGTTTTCTATGCGTACCTGCGGCGCTTCCACAGAAGTGTAATCACAGCCGGTGCAGCGGAAAGGTCCGATGCTGGCAAGATGATAGCAATCGTAGCTGATGGGGTGGCCGCATTTGGGGCAGGGAAGTGTAACCGCGTAGAAATCATCTACCGTATAGGTGCGGCTGTTTTTATCCACGCTGAAGTAAACAGCTGCGCCTGCGCAGTCCTCAAGAGAACGGCTGCGAGGCTCCTCATTGTTCAGATACAAAGTCATATCCTTGCCGACAGCACCGCGAAATTTGCGCAGAATAAAGTCGGGGTCGCCGTTGCGCTGCACCTGATCTTTTTGCAGGTTTGTAATGCCCATATGGCGGGCAGGCAGCTGCTTGCGGATAATGGGGAAGCTGCGCTCATCAACCTCCAGCACCAGATACTCTTTGTTAAAGCCGCCGAGCAAGGTGGAATTCTTAATAAGAGTGGTGGCCACGCCGGGCAGCATATTTGCACCCTCCACGTTAGCGGCAACCGACTTTCCGGCAGAACGCAGTGTGTGATACACAAGGTTTGTGGTAGTGGACTTGCCGTTTGTGCCGGTAATGAAAATGACCTTGTTATAATCGATTTTTTTGAAGCAGGACACAAAGTTGGGCATCAGCTTCACGGCAATTTTTCCGGAGTAGTTGCTGCCACGCTGCCTGTCTACAAGATTAACAATGCAGGCAAAGAGTTTTGCTATCCACAATGTGATGATAAAACGCATATGTGTATCCTTCCTTTTTGTTTTTACTTATTATAACACGAATCGTTTTGAAATGCTATGGGTTGTTCGTATATTCTTTCAGATATTTGACGCGCTAAAAAGAGGTTGACAAAAACAGCGCACAAGGTTATAATGTTCTGGCGCACTTGCGAGAGTGTTGGAATGGTAGACAAGCACGTTTGAGGTGCGTGTGGTTACGCCGTGTGGGTTCGAGTCCCATCTCTCGCACCAGAAAAACCGACAAGCAAAAGCTTGTCGGTTTTTTGCTGTGTTGCTATCTTGGCGGGCTTGTGTTAAAATGAGAGAAAACCACGATAAGGAGCTGCGTTATGACACGTTTTTTTGTATCACCGCAGGAATTACAACCGAATTTTATTGCGCTGACGGGAAAAAATGCTGCCCACGGCAAAGTGTTGCGCCTGAAAAACGGGGAACAGGTGCTGGTGTGCGATGGCGCCGGTAATGAGTGCGTCTGCACAGTCAGCGATGTGAGCGCCGAGCAAATCGGTCTTGTTGTCAATCACAGACAGCTATCCCAGACAGAAGCGCCGGTGCGCGTCAGCGTTTATATGGCATTTGCCAAAGGCGAAAAGCTGGAGCACGTGATTCAAAAGGCGACGGAATTGGGCGCCTGGGAGATTGTTGCGTTTCCCTCATCAAGATGCGTATCCCGACCGGACGAAAAGAGTATTGCGAAAAAGCTGGAAAGATGGCAGAAAATTGCTGAGTCTGCCGCGGAGCAGTCAGGGCGTGGGCTGATTCCAAAAGTAACCGCCCTTAGTAGCTACACCCAGGCGCTGCAGCGTGCAGCGGAAGCGGATACGGCAATCCTTTTTTATGAAAATGAGCAGGCGACCACCTTGCAAATGGCACTGAAACAGGCACCTTTTCAAACAGTCAGCCTGATGACCGGACCGGAGGGCGGTCTGGACATTAAAGAGGTCGAGCAGGCAAAGTCCGCAGGGCTGCAGATATGCACATTGGGTAAGCGCATACTGCGCTGCGAAACAGCGCCCTTGTGCGCATTGTCTGCCGTAATGTATGAGGCAGGGGAGTTTTAGTTATTTGTGATATTTGCTGCCGCCCTGAATGGCTTCTGCCCGGTACAGCTGCTCCAGTACCATCACTCTGGCAAGATGATGGGGGAAGGTCATAGGGCACATAGAAAGCTGCAGGTTTGCTGCCGCCTTTACCTCAGGCGCCATACCGAAGGAAGAGCCGATAATAAAGCAGGCGCTGCTTTTTCCGGAAATTTTAACCTGCTGCAAGGTGCTTGCCAGCTGCTCGGAGGATAGAAGCTTTCCTTCCGGCGTCAGCACGCAAACCCACGCGCCTTTTGGAATTTTCTCACGAATGAGGGTGGCTTCTTTTTCAAGCGCTGCTGTGATTTCGGCAGGCGAGGGGGATTCGGGAAGGCGCACCTCCGGCAGCTCAATGAGCTGAAACTGGCAGTAGCCTTTCAACCGTTTTTCATATTCAGCAGCAGCGCTGAGATAAAATTTTTCTTTCAGCTTACCTACAGTAAGCAGTGTAATTGAAAACATACGCATACCTCCGCTGTTTAGTATAACATTGCGCCGCTAAAAATGCAAATTTTGACACGCATACCTGCTTGGGATTTCGCAATGCTAATGTTGAGGTGAGCGTATGAAAAAGGATAAAGTTAAGGAATCCCCGATTTCTGTTGACCCGTTTGGCAGCTATACCGGTGTGGCGGACAATCCCTACGAAAAACCGGTGCAAGATGCAGACGACCTATAAAACAGGCAGACCCAACCTTGCGGTTGGGTCTGCCGATTATATATCCTTCCGGTATTTTCTGCGTGTAGCCATTCCACCGCGAATGTGGCGCTGCGCTTTGTTTTTATCCAGCACCAGTCGCACCTGACGGTATAACAGTTTGTTATACTGGGGCAGACGCTGTGAAAGGTCCTTATGTACCGTGGATTTCGAAATTCCAAAATGCTGTGCGGCAGCACGGACTGTCGCACCGGTTTCTATTATGTACACAGCCAGTTCGCAGGCTCTCTCCTCGATTGTATCTGCCATACTATCTCCTCCCTGCTGTGTGCTACCAAGAAAACCTATGCGCAAAGTATGGTAAATATGAGTCTTGACATACAGGTGCGGACTTTGTAAAATGAAGAAGTAACGAATTATAGACTGTTTTGATTGGAGGGGCGTGCGCTTTGGAAATCAATAAAAAAACAATGCGAAATGCGTTTGTTGTTGTGGCCGGTGCGATTGTTTTGTATTGGCTTCTGCACGAAACAGAACGGGTAAAGAGCGTTCTTTCTGTTCTTTCCAATATTCTGTCGCCCTTCCTTATGGGCGCGGCATTTGCCTTTATTCTGAATGTACCGATGCGCGCTATAGAAGGCGTGCTGAAAAAGGTGCAAAGTGAAAAGCTGCGCAGAGTGTTGGCGATTCTACTGACACTGGTAGCGGTGCTGCTGGTGCTGGCAGGCGTTTTCTGGCTGCTGATTCCCCAGCTGATTGAAACAATTAAGCTACTGCTGCCAAGATTGCAGACCTTCGCGCTGAAGGCGGAGAATTTTGCGCTGGACTTCCTGAATGAAAATCCCAGCCTGATGCAATGGGTTACGAGCAATACAGAGTTCACCGGTTTCAATTGGGGCACACTGGTTGAGAAGCTTATCAGTATGTTTGGCGACAGCGTCAGCACTATTGTTGGTGGCGCATTTTCCGCAATCGGCAGCTTCGCAAGTATTGTTGTTGATGTGGTAATTGCTTTTGTGTTTGCGCTGTACTGCCTGTATCAAAAAGAAGTTCTGGCACGGCAGGGAAGGAAGCTGCTGTACGCCTTTGTCGGTGAAAGGAATGCTGACAGAGTTGTGCGTATTCTGCGGCTGTCGAATTCCACCTTCTCCAATTTCCTGTCCGGTCAGTGCGTTGAGGTATGTATTCTGGGCTCGCTGTTTGCTGTTTGTATGGCAATTCTTCGTATGCCCTATATCCCGCTGGTCAGTGTGCTGGTAGCTGTTACGGCGTTTATTCCTGTTGTGGGTGCGTTCGTCGGCTGTTTCATCGGCGCATTTCTGATTCTGGTAGCTAACCCGCTGCAGGCTGTGATTTTCGTAGCAATGTTCTTAGTGCTGCAGCAAATTGAGAACAATTTGATTTACCCCAGAGTTGTGGGTACTTCCATTGGCCTTTCCGGTATGTGGGTACTGGTAGCGGTTGCAGTCGGCGGTGAGCTGATGGGCGTTGCCGGTATGTTCCTGATGATTCCCTTTGCTTCTGTCCTGTATACACTGTTGCGGGAGCTCACAGCAAGGCGGCTGGCGAACCGAAATATCGATTCGGATAAGCTGATTGCTCACCCGCCGGAGCTGCGTTCTCACGTTAAAGAAAAACGCAAAATGAGAAAAGAAACGATTGCGCAGAAAAAGCAGGCGAAAAAGGAACGAAAGCAATGAAAATAATGAAGCGGTTGTTGCACTGTAGCAACAACCGCTTTTTTTAGGACGTGCATGCTGTGCATCAAGCCGTTAAAAGATAAAAGAAAAGCCCACCTCCGTAGAGGTGGGCTTTGTTAGTAAGGAATTAGTCCTTGTACATTTCAACCAGCTTGTTGAGATGTGTCCAGCGCTCCTTGGCAGCTGCTTCGTTTCTTGCGAACAGCTCGGTAGCGCGCTCGGGGAACTCGCGGGTCAGGCGGCTGTAACGAGCCTCGTTCATCAGGAACTCCTGATAGCCGTCCTTCGGAGCCTTGCTGTCCAGCTGGAACTTGCCAGTCTCCTTGGAGGGATCGAAGCGGAACAGATTCCAGTAACCGCAGTCAACAGCCTTCTTCATCTCAGCCTGGCAGTTCATCATACCGCCCTTGATGGAGTGCATCTCACAGGGTGCGTAGCCGATGATCAGGGAAGGACCGTGGTAAGCTTCAGCCTCGCAGATAGCCTTGATGGTCTGTGCCTGGTTAGCGCCCATAGCAATCTGAGCGACATAGACATAGCCGTAGGACATTGCGATCTCAGCCAGAGACTTCTTCTTGATCTCCTTACCGGCGGCTGCGAACTGAGCGCCCTGACCGATGTTGGAAGCCTTGGAAGCCTGGCCGCCGGTGTTGGAGTAGACCTCGGTATCGAAGACGAAGATGTTGACGTCCTCGCCGGAAGCCAGAACGTGGTCAACACCGCCGAAGCCGATGTCGTAAGCCCAGCCGTCGCCGCCGAAGATCCACACGGACTTCTTGGACAGGTACTCCTTCTCAGCCAGGATATCCTTGGCGAAGGGGCAGCCGTTGGCAGCGGCCTTCTCGGCAGCAGCGACCAGAGCCTTGGTGGCAGCCTGGTTGGCCTGGCCGTCCTCGGCAGTAGCCAGGAAGTTCTCGATCTCAGCCTTGGGAGCGCGCTCGTCCTTGACCCACTCGTTCAGAATGGCGATCAGGCGGTTGCGGATAGCCTTCTGGCCCATGTACATACCCAGACCGTGCTCGGCGTTGTCCTCGAACAGGGAGTTAGCCCAGGCGGGACCGTGGCCGTTGGCGTCGGTGGT
>JAZRGQ010000035.1:0-4869 GCA_045644405.1 Faecousia sp. | reverse complement strand
TATCGAAGCGCCGGACTATGAAACCCGTATGGCAATCATCAAAAATAAAGCCACCTCTCTGGGTCTTGACTTAAACGATGAGGTTTGCAACTACATCGCGGTAAACGTAACCAATAACGTCCGGCAGATTGAAGGTACTGTCAAGAAAATTATGGCATACAGAGATCTGAATAATATGCCTTTGGACCTGCCCAACATTTCCCGCGCCATTGACGATATGTTCAAAAACGAGGGAAATGCGCTGCCCACGCCCAGCTTAATTGTCAACCAGGTTTGCAAGTTCTACTCTATCGACGAGGCGGTTTTACGTGGTACACAGCGTAATAAGGGTACAACGGAAGCCCGCCAGGTCGCGATTTATCTGATTCGCAAGCTTACCAATCTTTCCACGCCGGAAATTGGCAAGGAACTGAACAAGGACCACTCCACTGTTATTTACTCCATCAAAAAGGTGGAGCAGGAGTTAAGCAGCGGCGATACAAATCTGCAAAACCACATTCGCGATATTACATCGAATATTAATTCCTGTCTGTAATTTTCCACAGGGGCTGTGGAATGTGGAAAGAAAAGCTGTGGAAAGTTTCCTCTAAATTTTCCGTTTTTTCTCCCTGTTAAAAACCTTCTTTTTTACACAGCTTGCCTGTTGAAAAAAAGTTGTTGCTACAGCTTATAAAAACCCACTTTTCCACAATTATTTTCCCTACTGCTGTTATTACTGCCTATTTTTATTTATTTATATTTATATTCTTATATTTTTTCAAAAAAGGAGAATTCGTATGCGTTTTACCTGTGAAAAAAGTATGCTGATGACCGGTCTGAATATAACAGGACGTACCGTAGCGCAGAAGAGCGCCCTTTCTGCTATTGAAGGCATTCTTTGCCAGGCAGTGAACGGTCTGAGTCTTACCGGCTACAATATGGAAACTGCCATTACCTATACCATCGATGCAGAAGTCAGCGATGCAGGCTCCTGCGTATTACCGGCTAAGCTGTTCGGCGATATTATCCGCCGTTTGCCGGAGGGTCCTGTTACTGTAGTAGTTGATGAAAATTATAAGGTTTCCATTCGGGCAGGCTACGCTTCCTTTACCATTTCCGCTGAATCTGCCGAGGATTATCCGGAGCTGCCGGACGTAGGCACAGGACGGGGAATCAGCATTCCTCAAAATGCGCTGAAAGAGCTGATTTCCGGCACAATTTTTGCTGTGTCTGAAAATCAGGGTCGTCCCATTCATACCGGCGTTAAGTTTGAAGTGGAGGAAGATACCATTTCCGCTATTGCGGTGGACGGTTTCCGTCTTGCCCGCAGAACTTATCATATGCAGGAAGCAAGCGGCAGAAAGTGCGCGTTTGTTGTGCCTGCGCAGGGCTTAAAAGAGGTGGAAAAAATTCTTACCGATATGGAAGATGAGGCTGCCTTTATTCCGGGAAGCAAGCACATTTCCTTCAATCTGGGTGATGCTACCGTTATCTGCCGCCTGCTGGAGGGAGATTTCCTTGACTGGCGGCGGGTTGTTCCCACCGATTGTCCTATTAAGCTGGTGGCAAATGTGGGAGAACTGTATTCTTCCATTGACCGCGTCGGTCTTATCGTATCTGAAAAGTATAAGAGCCCGGTACGCTGTGTATTCGGCAATCAGTCTGTTATTCTGCGTACCAACACAACCATCGGTGTAGCGGAAGATAAGTGCTCCATCGCCGGCGACGGAAAAGAACTGGAAATCGGCTTTAATGTCCGGTATCTGGCAGACGCGCTGCGCTCTGTCCCCAGTGAGGAAGTGGTGCTGGAGCTGACAAACGGCTTAAGCCCCATTGTGATGACTCCGGTAGATGAAAAGCAGGACTTTTCCTATATGGTGCTGCCTGTTCGCATTAAAAACAGTTGATTGGGAGAGAAAATGAAAGTTACCGTAACAAAAAAAGCCGATAAGCCTATAAATGTGGTTATAGGTACGGAATTTATCAAGCTGGAAGCAGCGCTGAAGTTTTCCAACGCGGTGGAGTCCGGCGGTATGGCAAAAACGGTTATTCAGGAGGGCGAAGTACAGGTAAACGGTGAAATCTGTACTATGCGGGGAAAGAAATTATATCCCGGCGACAAGTTTTCCTTCAATAACAGTACCTATTTGATTTGTATTCATGAAGCTACTTGATATAACGCTACAGGGCTACCGCAATTATGAAGAATTTCATCTGCAGGCAGATGAAGGCGTGAATCTGATTGTGGGAAATAACGCCCAAGGAAAGACCAATTTGCTGGAGGCCATCGCCTTTTTAGGCTCCGGCAGGGCATTTCGCACCCAGAAAACAGGAGAGCTTGTAAAATTCGGCGCGGAATTTGCGGAAATTGCAGGCACAGTCTATTCCCAGGAACGGCAGCAAAGTCTGCGCTGGCTGCTGTTCTCTGCCGCCCGTCCCCGCCAGCTGTTTTGCAACGGCGTGAAGAAAAAAACCGCCGCGGAAATCAACGGTATTTTGCAAACGGTTTTGTTTTGCCCCGAGGATTTAATGGTGCTGAAAACCGGCGCATCCGCCCGCCGGCGGCTGGGAGATTCTGCGTTATGTCAACTAAGACCTAACTATGAGGCGGCGTTGACAGAGTACGGAAGAATTCTGGAGCGAAAAAACCAGATTTTAAAAAACCGTTATGAAATGCCGTCGCTGCTGGAAATTTTACCGGAATACAACACCCGCCTGTGTCAGGTGGGCGCGCTGCTGATTTCCTATCGCGCCCGCTTCTATGAGGGTCTGGGGCGTGAGGCGCAGCAGTTCCACCACAGCTTTTCCGGAGGAAAAGAGGAGTTCCGGCTGGAATATAAAACCGTTTCCACCGTAACAGACCCCTTTGCCCCCACCGAACAGCTGGTTTCCCAACTGCAGGCGCATTTGGAAAGCCATTATCGGGCAGAGCTGGAAAGTTGCCAGTGCTTAACCGGTCCGCACAAAGACGATTTTGATGTTTCTTTGTCCGGTCTGTCGCTGAAAGCCTTCGGCTCACAGGGTCAGGTGCGCACCAGCGCAATCAGTCTGAAACTTGCCCAGCGTGAGCTGATGGCAAAGGAAACCGGCGAGTATCCGATTTTGCTTTTGGACGATGTACTGTCGGAGCTGGACAGCAGCAGGCAGGATTTTGTGCTGAATCAAATTAAAAACGGTCAGGTGTTTATCACCTGTTGTGATAAAGAGCGCTTTACAAATCTGGGAAAAACAGTTTGTATTGAGCAAGGCAGAGCTATGGAATAAAGATGTCGAGGATAACAGGAGGACCAGTATGTCAGAGGAAACAAAGGTAACGCAGGAATATGGCGCTGAGCAAATACAGGTTCTGGAAGGACTGGAGGCAGTCCGGAAAAGACCGGGTATGTATATCGGCTCCACATCTTCTTCCGGTTTACACCATCTGGTGTACGAAATTGTAGATAATTCTATTGATGAGGCGCTGGCAGGTTACTGCAGCCATATCAATGTAACCATCAATCCGGGCAATTCTATCACCGTTACAGATGACGGCCGCGGAATTCCCGTGGATATTCAGGCGCAGACCGGCAAGCCGGCGCTGGAAGTTGTATTTACAGTGCTGCACGCAGGCGGTAAGTTCGGCGGCGGCGGTTATAAGGTTTCCGGCGGTCTGCACGGCGTGGGCGCCTCTGTTGTAAATGCCCTCAGCCAGTCGCTGGTGGCGCGGGTGTACAAAAACGGCAATATTTACGAGATGAAATTCTCCCGCGGCCATATCACCCAGGAAATGACCATCGTGGGCAAAACGGAAAAAACCGGCACAGAGGTAACCTTCCAGCCGGACCCGGAGATGTTCGATGAGGTAATTTACAGCTACGAGATTCTCCACGAGCGTATGCGTGAGGAGGCATTCCTGAACGCAGGTCTGTCTATCACCATCACCGATGACCGGGATGACGAGCCCAGAAGTGAAACAATGTGCTATGAGGGCGGCATTCGGGAGTTTGCCACCTGGACAAACCGGCATAAGACCCCGCTGCACAACGATGTAATTTATCTGTCCGGCAGCAAGAATGATGCCTCCGCGGAGATTGCGGTGCAGTATAATGACGGCTTTAACGAGTCGATTCAGTCCTTTGCCAATGACGTGCGCACACCGGAAGGCGGTATGCACGAGACCGGTTTCAAAACCGCGCTGACCCGTGTACTCAACGCCTACGGCGTGAAAAACGGCATCATTAAGGGCGACGATAAGGTTTCCGGCGAAGACTGCCGCGAGGGTATTACCGCTATTATCTCCGTAAAGCTGACCGACGCCCAGTTTGAAGGTCAGACCAAGGCAAAGCTGGGTAACGCCTATATCCGCACACTGGTTGTGCAGGTTGTGGGCGACCAGCTGGCAACCTATTTCGAGGAGCACCCCGCTACCGCAAAAATTATTCTGGAGAAGGCAATGATGGCAAACCGCGCCAGAGAGGCCGCCAGAAAGGCAAGAGAAAATATCCGCAGAAAGACCGGTCTGGAGTCCGGACAAATGCCGGATAAGCTGCAGGATTGCAACGAGCGCGACGCCAGCCTTTGCGAACTGTACATCGTCGAGGGCGACTCCGCTGCAGGCTCTGCCATTCAGGGCAGAGACTCCCGCTTCCAAGCAATCCTTGCAATGTGGGGTAAGATGCTGAACGTGGAAAAGGCAAGAGCCGACAAAATCTACGGCAACGATAAGCTGACACCCTTGATTGTGGCGCTGGGCGCCGGCATCGGCGAGGATTTCGACATTGAAAAGCTGCGCTATCACAAAGTTATTATTATGTCCGATGCGGACGTGGACGGCGCTCATATCCGCACACTGCTTTTAACATTCTTCTTCCGGTATATGCGGCCGCTGATTGAAAACGGCTATGTATATTC
>JAZRGQ010000034.1:0-7769 GCA_045644405.1 Faecousia sp. | reverse complement strand
TCAATCTCCACCTCGCGACCTTCAATATATTTGTCAACCAGTACCGGCTTATCCTCGTCAATTTCAACTGCGGTTTTCAGATAATGGCGCAGCTGTTTTTCGTTGGCAACAATCTGCATAGCCCGGCCGCCCAAAACAAAGGAGGGACGCACCAGTACCGGATAACCGATACGGGCAGCAGCTTCAATGCCGTCCTCAATTTTGGTAACAGCCTTACCGGTGGGCTGCGGGATTTTCAGCTCAGACAGCAGCTTTTCAAAGGCATCTCTGTTTTCCGCCTTGTCGATGGCCGCGCAATCGGTGCCGATAATTTTCACACCCCGGTCTGTCAGCGGCTGTGCCAGATTGATTGCCGTCTGTCCGCCCAGTGATGCGATAACGCCGTCGGGCTTTTCAAACTCGATAATGTTCATCACATCTTCCGCTGTCAGCGGCTCGAAATACAGCTTGTCAGCAGTAGTGTAGTCTGTGGACACCGTTTCCGGATTGTTGTTGATAATAATCGCCTCATAGCCGGCGTTCTTAATTGTCATTACCGCGTGGACTGTAGAGTAGTCAAACTCCACGCCCTGACCGATACGGATAGGACCTGCGCCCAACACCACGATTTTCTTTTTATCGGTGTGAATGGAGGCGTTTTCGCCGGTGTAGGAGGAATAGAAATAAGGGATATATGCGCCGGTATGGCAGGTATCTACCATACGGTACACAGGAAACAGCTTGTTCTCCTTGCGCATATGGTATACTTCGATTTCCTTGACGCCCCAAAGCTGCGCAATAAACCGGTCGCTGAAGCCCATCTTCTTTGCCTTTTTCAGCGTTTCCAAATCAGCAGGGTGGGATTTAACAACCTGTTCCATCTCCACAATGCGCTGGACTGCCTCCAAGAAGAAGGCTGTAATCTTTGTCAGCTCGTGCAGCTGCTCTACGCCGATACCTCTGCGCAGCAATTCGGCAACAGCAAAGATATTATCGTCCTGGAAGGTTTCCAGATACTTGAGCATCTTCTCGGTGGACATTGCATCAAACTTTGCCATATGGAAGTGGCACACACCGATTTCCAGAGAACGCACGCCCTTAAGCAGGCACTCCTCCAATGTGGCGCCGATGCCCATAATTTCACCGGTTGCCTTCATCTGTGTGCCCAGAGTGTTGGCAGCAGATGTAAACTTATCGAAGGGGAAACGGGGCAGCTTGGCGATGGTGTAGTCCAGACGGGGCTCAAAGGCTGCATAGGTATTGGCAATGGCAATTTCCTCCAGATGCATACCCACCGCAATCTTCGCTGTTACGCGGGCAATGGGATAGCCGGAGGCTTTGGATGCCAGCGCGGAGGAACGAGAAACTCTGGGATTCACCTCAATCAGGTAGTACTCCGACGTTGTGGGATTGAGCGCAAACTGTACATTACAGCCGCCCTCAATTTTCAGCTCACGAATCAGACGGATTGCAGAATCGTTGAGCATTTTCTCGTCTTCTTTTGAAAGTGTCATAATAGGCGCGACCACCAGAGAATCGCCGGTATGGACACCGACAGGGTCAATGTTTTCCATACCGCAGATTGTGATGGCGTGGTCATTGGAGTCGCGCATTACCTCGAATTCGATTTCTTTATAGCCCTTAACAGACTTTTCCACCAACACCTGATGCACAGGCGACAGCTTAAATGCATTCAAGCCGACCTCAACCAGCTCCTCCTCGGAGTAGGCAAAGCCGCCACCGGTACCGCCCAGTGTAAAGGCAGGCCGCAGTACAACAGGATAGCCAATCCGCTGCGCTGCTTCCTTGGCTTGCTCAATGTTATAGGTGATTTCTGAAGGAATGACCGGCTCGCCGATGGACTGACACAGTTCCTTAAACAGCTCTCTGTCCTCTGCCCGTTCAATGGACGCGCTGGAGGTACCCAGAAGCTCTACGCGGCACTCTTTCAAAATGCCCTTCTTTTCCAGCTGCATCGCAAGATTCAGTCCGGTCTGTCCGCCGATGCCGGGTACAATGGCATCAGGGCGCTCATAGCGGATAATCTTGGCAATATACTCCAGAGTCAGCGGCTCCATATACACCTTATCCGCAATTACTGTATCTGTCATAATGGTGGCAGGGTTGGAGTTGCACAGTACAACCTCATAGCCTTCCTCTTTCAGCGCCAGACACGCCTGTGTGCCGGCATAGTCAAACTCCGCCGCCTGTCCGATTACGATAGGACCGGAGCCGATAATCAAAATTTTCTTAATATCCGTTCTCTTTGCCATACTTATCCTCCCAAACTTACTTACGATACACAATCTTACCGTCGCAGACGGTAGCTACACATACGCCGGATAGCTTCCACCCCTCGAAGGGCGTTGCCTTTCCTTTTGACAGGAAGGTTTCCGGATTGACCGTAAACTCCCTGTTTAAATCCCACACGGTAAATCCGTCATTCTCCCCGATTCCAAAGCGCTGTCTGGGCGCAACTGCCATCAGATGTATCAGCCGTTCCAGGGACAGACGTCCGGTTTTCACAAAGTGAGTATACATCACCGCAAACGCCGTTTCCAGTCCCACCACACCGAATGCGCTGCCGGCCAAGCCTTTGCTTTTTTCCTCAGCGGAGTGGGGTGCGTGGTCTGTTGCAATCATATCGATTGTGCCGTCCAGAATTCCCTCTATCAGCGCCTGCTTGTCCTCCGCGCTGCGGATAGGCGGATTCATCTTAAACCTGCCCGCCTCCTGTAAGCACGTATCGTCCATCACTAAGTAATGGGGTCCTGTTTCACAGGTTACGTCCAATCCTTTTTTCTTCGCCTGCCGTATCAGCGCCACGCTTTCCTTAGTGGAAATATGGCACACGTGGTACTTGCAGCCGGTCTCCTCTACTAAGCGCAAATCCCGTTCAATCTGCGCCCACTCGCTTTCGCTGCAGATACCCTTATGACCGTGCTTTGCAGCATAGTCCCCATCGTGGATATACCCGCCGCGGAGCAGGTCATTTACCTCACAGTGAGCGACAATGATTTTGCCCAGCGCCTTTGCCCGTAGCATCGCCTGACGCATCATTTCATCTGACTGCACGCCTCTGCCGTCATCGGAAAAGGCTATTACGGAATCTGCCATACCCTCTAAATCCGCCAGCTGCTGCCCTTGCTCTGCCACAGTGATTGCGCCATAAGGGTACACGTGAATGCAGGCATCACGGCAAATGATATCCAGCTGCTGCTGCAGATGCTCCACGCTGTCCGGTACAGGGCTGAGATTCGGCATCGTGCAGACCGCCGTATATCCGCCTGCTGCCGCCGCCTGCGTTCCGGTTGCAACCGTTTCTTTATAAGAAAAACCCGGCTCACGAAAATGCACATGCACATCGCAAAAGCCGGGAAATACAACGTATTCGGGAGAAAAAACGGAATACAAATCCTGTGTGAAAGCAGCAGAGGAAATAATGGTATCAGGAGAACAGCCAACGCACTTAAGCTGATTGCCAATACCCATCATCAGTTTTTCCTCCTTGTCTTATTTTTATCTGGACAAGTATACCACAAGGTCGGTGTTTTGTCAAACCCTGCGGCGTGTTTTTTTGCCTCTCAATATGCCCAATTTTTTACCTGCTTCGGGTACTGCTCTACATCTAAATCCACAAAGGGATATACCCGTTCAAACCCTTGCCCGGTTTTGCGGATACTGCTGCGGTGATTGCTGAGCAGACGCACAATGGGATACACATCAATCCAGATTTCCGAATTACACTCTTTCTGGCTCTCCTCAAACACCAGCTCCATACCGAAATGCAAATGCACCGTTTCAATATTATTGACGTTTTCCTTGTCTGAATAACCGGTGCGTCCCATAAAGCCAATCAAATCTCCCGCCTGCACCATATCCCCTACCTGCAAGCCCTCTGCAAAGGGTCTGTCCTTTTGCAAATGGGCGTAATAGTAGTAGCGCTTAGAGTCTGCTGAGCGAATTCCGATACGCCAGCCGCCATACCTGTTCCAACCCATAGCCTCCACCACGCCGCTTTCAACTGCCACAACCGGCGTTCCCAGTCCTCCCATCAAATCGTTTCCCAAATGCTTACGGGCAAACCCGAAGGAACGGCTGTTGCCAAAATCCGAGCAATGGCTGTAGCCATATCCTGCCGCTATCGGAGAATATGCTTTGAGTCCGTATGCAGGCTTCAGCTGCCCGTCTACCTCTATGGCAAAACTGCCCAGCAATCCACCAAGAACTGCCTGATACGCCTTGTGATAATAACCGTAATACTGATATAAACCGCCCAGCAATTCCTCCGGCGATGCATCATCTTTCAGCTGCGCCACCGCCTTTTTCACAGACGACAGCGGACACTTGCCGCCTGTCCGGCAGGCAGCCAGCGCCAGCGCATCAATCCAGCTGATGTGCTTTTCCTCCTCAAACGTGGCAATATCCACATTCATCGCATATTCCAGCGATTCATACGGCACATTAAAATCCACCCAGCGTATCGTTTCAGCCCGCGCAGGCATAACCAGCGCTGCAAGTAATATGCCAATCATAAAAATCCGCCGTTTCACAAAACCACCTCTACGGTAGCTTGCGAAACAGCGGAAAAAGTATTCCAGTTAATTATTGCAAATCCCGGCAGATACCTTCTGCGATTCTATGCACATCGTCCATGGTCTTAATTTGGGAAATTTGCTCTTTATAATAATTGGCGTATGCCACACCGCGTAAGTACCAGGCAAAATGTTTTCTGGCCTCCAGACAGGCAATATGCTCACCCTTATCCTCATATGCCAGAGTAAACTGCTCTACAGCCACAGCAACCCGCTGCGCCAGAGGCGGACGTTCCGGCACTTCCTCCTCCTGCAACGCCGCCGCAGTCTGCTGGAAAATCCAGGGGTTACCGAAGGTTGCTCTGCCAATCATTACTCCGTCCGCGCCGGTCCACTTGCGGCATTTCAGCGCCGCTTCCGCCGAGTCAATATCGCCGTTGGCAATCACCGGAATGGCGCATTGTTGCTTTACCGCGGCAATCATATCCCAGTCTGCCCTGCCGGAGTAGAGCATACTGCGTGTCCTGCCGTGAACGGCGAGCATCGCAGCGCCGCTGTCTTCCATTCGCTTGGCGAAGTCCAGCACGTTGATGCTGCCTCTGTCCCAGCCCAGCCGGCACTTGACTGTAACCGGTACGTCCACCGCCTTTACAACCGCAGACACAATCTCTGCCGCCAGCTCCGGTGTGCGCATCAATCCGCAGCCGTCGCCGGAATTGGCAATTTTCGGCATAGGACAGCCCATATTAATATCCAGAAAATCACAGCCGGATATTTCCAGCGCCAGCTGGGCTCCCTGCGCCATAATCTGAGGGTCATTGCCAAAAATCTGGGCGCCGCAGATGCTGCCGGTATTCTTCCGCAGCAGCGCAGCGCTTTTTTTATCCTTGTACACCAGCGCCCGGGAGGATACCATTTCCGTTACTGTAATATTGGCGCCAAGCCGGGCGCAGACTGTGCGAAATGCCCAGTCGGTTACGCCTGCCATCGGACCCAGCACCAACGGATTATCTACTTTTATTGTTCCAATTTGCATAGCTTATAATCTCTTTCTTAGTCTGCTGCAATTATACCATATTCCCAGCCCGCGCGCAAGCTAAAGCAAGCTAATTAGCAGCCAGAGAGCCCCTGTTGCCACCGCGCCGATGCACGCCCATACTGCGCCGTGCAGCGCTTTGCCCTTTCTCCGCCGCGCAGAGTTGCCAATCAGACGTTTGGCTTCTGTTAAGAGCGCCTCCTCTGTTATGCCCTCCTGCCCGAGCGCACTTTGCTTTAATATAAAAATTGCCTGTTCAAACAGCTTAGGGTCCGGCGATTGTACCACAATCACCTGTCTGGAGATACCTTTTACCATAATTATCACCTCTTGGTAAGTATGCCCAGACAGACAGCCTCTATACCTGCTCTTTAGGGCGCTTATAGCGTCCTTTGGGCTCCCACGCAGGCAACGGCAGTCGCTGCATCGCGCCGAACACCCGCTCCTTCAAGTCCGGATATTGGGCGCTTAAGTTGTAAATCAGACTTTTGACTTCTTCCCGTTTTGTAGCCTTATCCACAGGACAGCGATTGCTCACCACCGGCAGCGCCTGCCGTTCCGCAAAGCCGTCAATTGTGCGCTCGTGGATATACAGCATCGGTCTTATCTGCACGATTCCGGTCCTATCCAGGTCGGTAACCGGCTGAAAACAGCTAATGCGTCCTTCATACAATAAAGACATTACAAACGTCTCCACCGCATCGTCATAATGATGCCCCAGCGCCAGCTTATTCAGCCCTCTGTCCAGCAGCGCCTGATTCAATGCGCCCCGCCGCATTTTCGAGCACATAGAGCAGGGATTCTTCTCTTTGCGGTGGTCAAAAATGATGGGTGCGATTTCCGTTTTCACGAGAGTAAAAGGCACTTCCAGCTGCTGGCAAAGAGCGGCTAAGCCGCTATAGTCCATACCCAGCCCCATATCAACGGTTATCGCCTCCAGATGAAAGGGGTTTGCATTATATTTTTGCAGCTCCTTCAAAAAAACCAGCAGCGCCAGCGAATCTTTTCCGCCGGAAACGCCTACGCCGATTCTATCTCCGGAAGCTATCATTTGATAATCCTCCACGCATCGGCGCACCAGACCGATTAACTTTTGCATAATTTCCCCTCCAAATTGTGAGAATAGAAAGTGAGTATACGAGAGTATCTCGCAGCATTTAAGAGCTTTTAAGAGTTTACATACCGTTTGGTAAAATTTTTTGTAAAATTTGTTGACTTTTCCATATGCCCGTGCTATATTAATCGAGCGTTTGCAGTCATTGTACTGCGTATATATGAGTTTGTCAAAAATTTTTAACCTAATTGGAGGAACGCATAATGTCCACTACTCTGCTGAAAAAGGAGACCCTGGAGCGCAAGTGGTACGTCATCGATGCTGCCGGTAAGCCTCTGGGCCGTACCGCTGTTATCGCTGCTAACCTGCTGCGTGGCAAGCACAAGGTCGATTTCACCCCCAACGTTGACTGCGGCGACTATGTCATCGTCATCAACACCGACAAGGCTATTCTGACCGGCAACAAGCTGGAGCAGAAGACCTACTACCGTGTATCCGGCTGGATCGGCGGTCTGAAGGAAACCAAGGCACGCGTTATGATGAACACCCGTTCTGACTACGCTATGGAGCTGGCTGTTAAGGGTATGCTGCCTAAGAACACTCTGGGCCGCAACTGCCTGGGCCGTCTGCACCTGTGCAAGGGCGCTGAGCACAATCACGCTGCACAGAAGCCTGTCGCCTGGACTCTGGACTGATTTGGAGGTAACTGATTATGTACGAAAGCAAGAAAAAGTATAGCTACGGCACCGGCCGCCGTAAGTCCTCCGTTGCCCGTGTTCGTGTTTACGAGAACGGCACCGGTTCCATCATCATCAATGGCCGCGATATGGACGAATACTTCGGTCTGGAGACTCTGAAGCTGGTTGTTCGTCAGCCCCTGGTTACTACCGATATGGTTGGCAAGGTAGACGTTGTTGTTACCGTAGCCGGCGGCGGTGTTTCCGGTCAGGCAGGCGCTATCCGCCACGGTATCTCCCGCGCTCTGCTGGGCATTAACGCCGAGTATCGCGCTTCTCTGAAGGCTGCCGGTTTCCTGACCCGCGACCCCAGAATGAAGGAAAGAAAGAAGTACGGCTTGAAGGCCGCTCGTCGCGCACCTCAGTTCTCCAAGAGATAATCAATACTTTTGGATTTTCAGTCCCGGAAGCCTATACGGCTTTCGGGA
>JAZRGQ010000033.1:0-13456 GCA_045644405.1 Faecousia sp. | reverse complement strand
CCCAGTTTGCATCAGTGGGATCTGCGTTGTAAGCGTTCAAAGCAGAAACCGCAGCTGCACGGTACTCGTTGACGTTGGGCTGATAGTTGGTAGCCCACCACATGTTGTAGTTGCCCTCGCCCAGGGAAGCGTTAGCCTGAGCCAGGAAGGGGTTGGTGGAAGCAACAGCCTGCTTGTAAGGCATAACGCCGAAGGTAGCAACAGCCTTCTCGGAAGCCTCGGGATCGGTAACCAGCCACTTCATGAATGCCAGAGTAGCAGCGATGTCTTCCTCGGAAGCCTCTGCGTTAACAGCCCAGTAGTTCTCGGTGCCGCAGTTCAGGCCAGCCTTCTCTTCGCCTTCTACGCCGCAGTAGTAGGGCAGCATAGTCAGGTTCTCAGCCTTCATGCCCTTTTCGGACAGGCCGGACCACTCCCAGTTACCGTTCAGGTAGAACAGAGCCTTGCCGCTTGCGAACTCAGCAGCAGCATCGAAGCCGCCGTTAGCCAGCTCAGCGCGGTCGGTCAGAGAGTTAACAACGATCAGGTCATACAGAGCCTTGAAGTTGTCCATGTAAGCGCCGGTCAGCTCGGAGGGGCAGGATTCCCACTTCTCGGGAGCATCAACGGACTCATAGTAGTACTCCAGGTTGATCAGGTGGCCGGTGAAACGCCAGGAAGAACCGTCGTCCATACCAGCGGAGGAGAAAGCGTCAAAGCCCAGCTCATCGGCGCGAGCGTGTACGTCCTCAGCAACTTCCTTCAAAGTAGCGAAGTTGGTGATGTAGTCAGCTGCGTAGCCAGCCTGAACCAGCAGCTCGGTGTTAACGATGATGCCGTAGCACTCGTAGCAGTAGCCGATGGAGCACAGCTTGCCGTCTGCATCGTACAGCTTGTAAGCGTCGGTGTTCAGCTCGTTAGCGATCTCGGTGTCGGTCAGGTCCAGGCAGTAGTCGCTCCAGGAGTTAACAGCGGCAGAGTTGCCAACTACGAACATAGTGGGAGCGTCTTCCTTGTCGATCTGAGCAGTCAGGGTCTCTTCGTATGTACCGGAAGCAGCGGTAACAATCTTTACAGGTACGCCGGTCTCCTCAGTGTACATCTGAGCGATCTCCTGCAGAGCCTCGTCGGACTCGGGCTTGAAGTTCAGCCAGTATACAGAGCCTTCAGCGGAAGTGCCTGCGGTGTCGCCGGTGGCAGCCTGAGTGCCGTCGGTGGCGGGCTGGTCGTCGGTAGCGGGCGCACAGGCAGCCAGACCCAGAACCATTACCAAAGCCAGCAATAAAGCAAGAATCTTTTTCATTGGGGTTTCCTCCTTGAAATATTACCAGAAATTCTGGTTAAATTGTATTTTGGAAACGTTTCTAGTTTCCACATACACAGTATACTGCAAATTTTTTGGTTTTGCAATCTTTTTTGGGCGACACAAAAATTTTCCAACAAATATAACAATTCCATAGGGGCGTTTTTGGACTATTTGCCCAGTGTCTATTCGCTTTTTCGAACAATAAAAACGGCAGCCGCTTTGTGTTTTCCACAAAACGGCTGCCGGCTGAAAGCAAATGGATTACTGGTATTCGGCGCTGACCGTATTGGCGGCGATGGCAACATAGGTTTTGCCGACGCCGAGGGTCAGAGGAGTGCCGTCTTTCAGGGTGTAGCGGAAGGGCTCCTCCAGAGAGCTACGCTCCCAGAGAATGGGAATGATTTCGCCGTTGCAGGCAAACTGACCTTCGCCGGAGCCCACCAGCGTATAGAAGGAACGCAGATACTGGCTATCGCTGATACCCCACTGCTCTGTGTACAGAATCAGTACGTTCCGGTAGGACTGGACCTCGCCGGTGCCGGCGTCCACGTGATCCCGCTTGTACTGGGAGGCCTTATACAGGCCGGTATCTGCCTGATAGGTCATGGTGGTAGTCTTGCCGCCCTTGAAGTTTACGGTAACTGTGTTGGCAGTTTCACCGTCCAGATCGATTTCTTCCTGGAACTGCAGACCGAAGTCTACAGGCGTATCGTGGGTAATGGCATAGTCGAGGTTCTCCAGACCCTTTTGCAGCAGCTCGCCGTTGGTGAACAGAGTGTGCTCCCAGGAGTAATTTTGATAATTGTAGCGGTCTTTATCGCGGAAGAAGTAGCTGCCGTTGTTTTGCTCGTTGATGTGATGCCAGCCGCTGACAGTGGTACCTGCATCGTCCATATGTCCGTTAATACCGCCCCAGCTGCCGCCGCAGTGAATGATAGGCGCGTCATAGGCCTGGGAAATGTTATTAAAGAAGGTACGGCTGCTACGTACAGGGCCGATGGAGCCAACGCCCTCAAGGTCCGGGAAAATCGCCAGCAGACGGGTGATGCCGCCTTCGGTTACAACTTCATAGACGATATCTGCATCGCCAATGCCGTACTGGGGCAGGCAGTCTATCAGATTGTTAATTACCACCGCAGTGGCACGGCCGGTGTAGGGAGTGTCCAGAATCTCGCCGTTCAGGGGGTGGCGGCAGACAGAATCGGTTTCTTCGGTAGTCCCGGTGGTGGTTTCGACGGTTTCGGCAGTCGACTCAGTAGTCGCTTCCGTGGTGGAAGGTGTGGTTTCGTCCTGTTTACCACAACCACACAGGAGCAAGCAAAGAACAAGAGCAAAAGCAATGTAACGTTTCATAGAAGTCATCCTCTCTGTATAAGTAATTCTATTGTAACAAACCTGCAGTGGGATTGCAAGGGGTGTTCTAAGGGAAATAGTTTTCAAAAATGGGAATCCAACCCTCCTCCACCGCAGCGCGGTGCTGTTCCGGCGCGGTCAGGGTCCAGCTGACACCCTGTATATCCCAGAGCTTTCGGGCAAGAAACGTGGTAAACCGTTTCCGGTCCTCATACCGGTAAGCAATAAAGTCGGGGAGGGTAAGGAAATTGAGCATATGGTTGGTTATAAGAAAGCGCAGAATATAGGGAACGTTGCTCTTCTCCTGCAAGAAGTTCTGCGCCAGCTGACCGCGAATGATTTCGGGACGATGCCTGCGGAGCCAGTAAATGCAGCGAGGGTCAAAGGACTCCACACAGAAAGGACCGTGATAGGAATCCAGCACCTGGCACACCTTTTGGCACAGTGCGGCGTAATTGCCGCCGGCGGTTTTTAGCTCGATTATCAGAGGCACCTGCCCGTCGATCAGGTCCAAAACCTGCTGAAAAGACGGGATAGTCTGGTCGGTGCCTTCCAGAGAATAGCTGCAGAGAGCGTCGGCAGTCAAGTCCTCTATCTGCCCCGCCGCACCGGTGGTACGCTTCAGAGCGGAGTCGTGTATGACCGCCAGATTGCCGTCTTTCATCAGATGCACGTCCAGCTCGCAGCCGTAGCCCTTTTCGCGGGCTGCGGCAAAGGCGGCAAGGCTGTTTTCGGGACGTCCTTCGCCGTGCAAGCCCCGGTGGGCATAGCTATAGTTGCGCAGCAGCGTTAGCCCCGAATGACCGCAGCGCCCGTGCATACTCAGCAGCAGCAGACACACCACAGCCAGCGCAAGAAAAATCCACCACATAGGCTTAGTCCTCTGCCTTTGCAGAAATGGGGTTGGCATCGCCGTGCCGTACCATCAGCATTGTCATCAGCGCCAGCACTACAAATACAGCAGCGTAGGGGAACAGCACAGTCATACCCAGCTTATCCATCAGCGCACCGGAAACCATAGGTGTCAAAGTCTGGGCAGCCATAGAGGCGGTGTAATAGAAACCGGTGTATTTGCCAATATCCGCGCCGGAGCTCAGCTCCACAACCATAGGGAAGGAGTTTACGTTAATGGTTGCCCAGCCGATGCCCGCCATAGCGAACATAGCGTACATAAACACAGGGTTGCTGCCAGCCCGCATAAAAGCGGCAAAGGTAAACGCCAGCGCCAGCATAACAATGCCGGCAAGAATGGTCTTTTTTCTGCCGATTTTGGAGGCGACCATACCTGCAGGAAGGTATGCCACGATGGCGCAGCCCTGAGCGATAAGCATTGTTTCGCTGTAGCTCATCAGCAGCACATTAGGGGCGTAGACCGCGTATTTGGAGGTAACGGCGTTATAACCGAAGTACCACAGCGCCACCGACAGCAGAATGAAAATAAGGGAACGGCGCTGGGGACCGGTGAGGGAGCGTTTTTCCCCGGTCGGGGTTTCTTCCTCCTCGTTAATGCCCAACGCAAGGGCATCGGCGCGCATCTGGCTTGCCCACTGGGGCTCTTTCACGCAGCACAGGAAAATTGCCAGCGCCACAAGCATAACAGCGGCAATGGTAATGTAGTAGGGCGTGTAGCACATCATTGCGTTTTTGGCAGAGGAAATGCCGAAAGCAAAGCCCATACCCAGCACCAGCACCAGAATACCGCCGGCGTTGCCCATCAGGTTGATAATGGCGTTGGCTTTGGAACGCAGAGGCTTAACGGTTACGTCCGGCATCAGCGCCACAGCGGGAGAACGGAAGGTGCCCATTGCCACCAACAGAATCAGCAGCACGCCGACAAACAAAAACAGCGGCGTGGGGTTTTCTGCGGTGCGTTCTGCGGCATATGCCTGCCGGGCAGGCACAACATAGCTGGTGTAGGGCGTTTTAGACTCGTCCTGATTGGTTACGTCGCTGACGTCATCGGCGCTGCGGATTGCAATGAAATCCTCGCGGCTGAAAACTTCCTCCAGACGGAATTTTGTGCCGCCGGGAGTCTGCAGCTCTTTGCTTGCCTGGGTATCGTAAATCACTTCCAAAGCGGCAGGATCGTCCACAGTGGCAATGTCAGAGATGGCGCCCAGCTGCATATTGTCAATAAAGCTAAGACCTACCAGCGCGATTGCGGCAATCAGCGTACCCAGCCGGATAAAGGGAGTACGGCGGCCGCGCTTGCCGGTATGCTTGTCCGACAGAGTGCCGAACAGGGGCAGCAGAAACAGCGCCAGAATGTTATCCAGCGCCATAATCACACCGGACCAGGTCTGGTTCATACCGAATTTGTTGGTAAGGGTCAGCGCGATGGTGGCATCATACGCCTGCCAGAAGGCGCTGATGAGGAAAAAGGCAAAACCCACCAGAATGGTACGTTTGTAGTTGAGCTTCATAGGAAAACCTCCATGAAAGGTTGATACTTACAGTATACCGACATATTCCGGAAAAAGCTACTTTTATTTTGAAAAACGGCATTTTTTGCTTGCGGGAAATGTTCTTACAAAAAAACGGGCGCGCTGCATTTTCGCAACACGCCCGCTGAATGGGTGGGTATTATTGAGAAACGTGGGCTTTTTGCAAGGTTTTTCCCAGGGAGTAGTAAAACACGCAATCTCTGGAGGGGGTCAGGTCGGTCAAAAGACCGCGGGTTGCGTAAATGGCATAGCTGCGGGTCAGAATGGGGCAAAGCAGACCGTTATCCATCACGGTTTTGTGCAGCGTGTAATAGTTGCCGTGGTTTTCCAGCGCCTGCTGATTTAAAGTGTTGGCAGCCACATCGTTGACACCGCCGTAGCTCAAAGCGCCGGAGCTGGAGAAGAAGGCGGATAAGTCCATATTGGGAGAAAGCTTTGTCTGCCCCAGATACAAGTCAAAGTTCCACGCCTGCAGGGTAAATAAATAATCGTCGCCGGACTGGGCAAGCAGCTCTACCGCCAGACCGCAGTCCTCCAGCATCTGGGCAATGGCGCGGGCAACCCGCAGCCGCAGACTGTCGTCCTTGTTTACCAGCAGAATGATGGGGCTGTCTTTCATACCTTTTTCGTTAATAAGCCGGGCGAATTTTACCGCGTCATAGCTGTATTTGGCGGCAAGAGAATCGCTGTAGAAGGGGAACTGGGGAGAGGCAGGCAGGGTGGTGCTGCGGGCAAAACCCCGGTAGTACTCCTCCACCAGCATATCCCGGTCGATGGCATAGGTCAGCGCCGCCCGCACCTCCGGGTCGGAGAAAACCTCGCTGGCAGCGCAGGTGGTCAGGTACAGGAAAATGCCGTTTTCGCAGTCCCACAGCTCAAAATCGCAGCGGTAGTCGGCGTAATTGTCGGAGCCGGTGTCGGCGCAGACAAGGCTTAAATCGGAAAATTCAAACTGGTCGCGAATGTGGGTAACTGATTCGGCCGCCATCAAAGCAATGGTGTCGGCGGTAATTGCCATATCTGCGTGGCACCACCAGTCGGCGCGCCGGTGCAGGCTGGCGCCGGTAAGCACGTAAGGACCTGTACCCAGAGGCTGGTCCAGTGTCAGCTGGGAGGCTTTCAAAATGGGAATGTCCAGCAGTAACAGCAGGCTCTCCTGTTCCATTGGTGTGGTAAGCTGTATTACCACATCGTTTCCGGAGGCGCTAATCTCCTGGAAATGGCGGAAACGACCGCTGTAGACAGGACTTTCCTTAGCAGCCAGAAGGCTGGCAGCCACGTCCTGGGGAGTCAGCGCCGTGCCGTCGGAGAAGGTGGCGCTTTCCAGCTGGAAGGTGTAGGTTTTCAAATCCTCGGTATAGGAATAGGTTTTGCACAGCTGGGGCTCCGGCGTATAATTCCGGTCGGTTACAAACAGGCTCTGGTATATAAGAGAAAACAGCGCCCGATTGGTAAAATCTGTACACACATAGGGATTCATAGAAATGTCGGGGTAGTAGGCAAGCACCAAAGACTGGTCATTGTCTTGCTGGGGCTTGGTGTAGACAGGACCGGTGTAATCGTCCTCCCAGGTCAGACCGTCGCCGGTGGGGGTATAGGGTTTGGTTGCGGAGCTGCAGCCGCAAAGCAGCAGCGCACTCAGCAGCAAACAAAGAATCCGCTTCATTTCAATCCCTCCCTGCATACAATAATTCCGCCTTGAGAGCCCCGCCGGTCGCCGTGGCGCCGGTGAGACCAGAATTGCAGCGACTGACAGGCGGTGCAGTCCTGGCTGACGGTAATTTGGGTAACACCGCTGCGGCGCAGCCACAGGGCGTTCAGCTCTTTTAGGTTAACATAATATTTCTGACCTGTCTGCCGGATACTTTTCTCTGCTTCTTCACCCAGCGCCGCCAGCATTGCCTGCGGCACATCTTCGTCGGTTTCAAAGCAGCAAGCGCCGATGTTAGGGCCAATGGCGGCGCGAATATTTTCCGGTGTACAGCCGTAATGGCTGACCATCGCCGCTACCGTTTTGGCAGCGATACCGGCCGCTGTACCCCGCCAGCCTGCGTGGGCGGCGCCAACAGCGCCGGTTACAGGGTCATAAAACAAAATGGGTGTACAATCGGCAGTAAATACCAGCAGCGCGATATCCGGTGTGTTGGTGATAAGGGCATCGCAGACAGGATACGCCCGATGGGAGATGCTGCCAAGACAGCTTTCTTTTCCCACAGCGCGGACAATATCCGAGTGGGTCTGGTGGGCAGGCACCAGATTTTCAAGAGAAAAGCCCAGCGCTTCTGCCAGCCGGCGGTAGTTTTCCTCCACACATTCCGGCAGGTCGCCCCGATGGGCGCCCAGATTCAGCGCAGCAAAGCAGCCTTCGCTGACACCGCCGACGCGGGTGGTAAAGCCGTGAGGAACAGGTATATTTGTATCTGTGATAAGCTCCACCGAGCCCAGGGTTTTTGTGGATAGGGGCATAATAAACCTGCCTTTTCACGCAGAATGGTCAGTTATCCATCTGGCTGGCCTTGTCCTTCTGCATACAACATTTTTTGTATTTCTTTCCGCTGCCGCAGGGGCAGGGGTCGTTGGGACCGACTTTGCCGGCGGCGTTGCGCACAGGCTGCTGCCGGACAGTTTTTTCCTGAGAGCCGGAGGCGGAGATTTCCTTGGCGACCTTCTGGCGCTTTACCTCCTGACTGGGCTGCAGCTGCACAAGGAACAGCCGCCGTACCGTTTCCTCGCGGATAGCGGCGGTCATCGCCTGGAACATCTGGTAGCCTTCTTCCTTATACGCCACCACCGGGTCGTGCTGACCGTAGGCGCGCAGACCGATGCCCTGCTTCAAATCGTCCATCGCATCGATGTTGTCCATCCAGTATTCGTCAACCACGCGGAGCATAATCACCCGCTCCACCTCCCGCATTACCGGCGGGGTAACGGCGGTTTCCTTGCGCTCGTAGGCAGCAACAGCAAGGGCATAGAGTTCGTCGGTCAGAGTCTGGGCGGTGGGCATAGTCTGGGCAATGGAATAAGCGCCGCGGGGGAAATAGATGCCCTGCAGGCGGCCCAGAACGGCGCGCAGATTTTCATCGTTGGCAACACCGCCGTTTTCGCTGAGGCATTCGTCCACTGTGGAGGAAATCACGTCCTCCAGCATATGCATAACATTTTCCCGCAGGTCCTCGCCGTCCAGCACCTTTTGCCGCTGGGCGTAGATGACTTCGCGCTGGGTGTTCATAACGTTATCGTATTCCAGCACATTCTTTCTGGCGCGGAAGTGGCGGCTTTCCACACTTCTCTGGGCATTTTCCACTGCGCCGGAAAGGATTTTTGCGTCGATGGGGGTATCCTCGTCAAGACCCAGAGAGTCCATCATACCCATAATGCGGTCAGAGGAGAACAGGCGCATCAAATCGTCCTGCAGGCTCAGGTAGAACCGGCTTTCACCCGGGTCTCCCTGCCGACCGGAACGGCCGCGCAGCTGATTGTCGATACGGCGGGATTCGTGGCGCTCTGTGCCGATAATATAAAGACCGCCTGCCTGCCGCACCTGCATTGCCTCGTCGGCAATTTCTGCCTTATGCTTTTCCAAAAGTGCTTCATACCGGCTGCGAATGGCAAGAATCTCCGGATTTTCTGTCTCGGAATAGGCGTTTGCCTCCTGCAGAAGCTCCTCCGGATATCCCTCTTGCCGCAGCTGTTCCATTGCCAGAAATTCTGCGTTACCGCCCAGCACAATATCCGTACCGCGGCCTGCCATATTGGTGGCGATGGTAACAGCGCCCAGCTTGCCTGCCTGCGCCACGATTTGGGCTTCCTGGGCGTGGAACTTGGCATTGAGCACGTTGTGGGGGATACCGGCTTTTTTCAGAAGCTTGCTGAGGATTTCACTTTTTTCAATAGAAATCGTACCTACCAGCACAGGCTGTCCTTTTTCGTGGCACGCCTGCACCTGACGGATAATGGCGCGGAATTTGCCTGCCTCGGTTTTGTATACCACGTCCGGCTGGTCAATGCGCACCACCGGCTTGTTGGTGGGAATCTCCACCACGTCCAGCCGGTAAATAGAGCCGAATTCCTCCTCCTCGGTCAGCGCCGTACCGGTCATACCGGAGAGCTTGTCATAAAGCCGGAAGAAATTCTGGAAGGTGATGGTAGCAAGGGTTTTACTTTCGCCGGCAACGGTTACCTTTTCTTTGGCTTCGATAGCCTGATGCAGACCCTCGTTGTAACGTCTGCCGTACATCAGTCGTCCGGTGAATTCGTCTACAATAATAATCTGTCCGTCTTTTACCACATAGTCAATATCCCGCTTCATCACACCCCGGGCTTTCATCGCCTGGTTGATGTGGTGCGAGATGGTGGCGTGTTCCGGATCAGCCAGATTTTCCAAACCGAAGTATTTTTCTGCCTTGGCGATGCCGGAGGCGGTCAGGCTGACGGAACGGGATTTTTCGTCTACAAAGTAGTCGCAGTCGTAATCGTCCTGCACTTCTTTTTCGTCGGTCTTGGCAAACACCTTTTTCCGCATCGATGCCACCAGAAAATCTGCCATTTCGTAAAGCTTGGAGGAATCCTCACCTTTACCGGAGATAATCAGCGGCGTTCTGGATTCGTCAATTAAAATCGAGTCTACCTCGTCCACAATGGCAAAGGCGTGGCCGCGCTGCACCAGCTCTTTTTTGTAAATGGCCATATTGTCCCGCAGGTAGTCAAAGCCCAGCTCGTTGTTGGTGCAGTAGGTAATGTCGGCGGCATAGGCCTCCCGCCGCTGCGCCGGCTGCATTCCCGGTACTACCAGACCTACGCTCAGGCCCATATACCGGTGGACTTTACCCATCCACTGGGAGTCGCGGGTGGCAAGATAATCGTTGACGGTAACCACGTGTACGCCGCGGCCGGTCAGAGCATTCAGATAGCAGGGCAAAATGGCAACCAGCGTCTTACCTTCGCCGGTTTTCATTTCCGCAATGCGACCCTGATGCAGGATAATACCGCCCAGCAGCTGCACAGGATAGGGGCGCATACCCAGCACCCGGTCAGCAGCTTCACGCACAGCGGCAAAAGCCTCTACCAGCAAATCGTCCAGAGTCTCTCCCTGAGCAAGGCGCTGCCGGAACAGCTGGGTCTTGCCCCTGAGTTCTTCCTCGGACAGAGCGCGGTATTCCTCCTCCAGCGCCAGAATCCTGTCAACCAGAGGCTGCAGCTGCTTTATTTCCCGCTGGGAACGGGTACCGAATAGTTTTGTAAATAAGCCCATGGATAGTCTCCTTTGCTATGCCCATAATTTTTTCCATTATAACACAGCCCGCGCAAAAATAATAGACAATTTTGTGAATTATCCGGTGAAAACAGGAGCCGATCTTGATTTTTTTCTGCAGGATAGCTATAATGAACAAACTGATTTTTATGAAACTGAGGAAAAGATATGACAAAACAGGCGACGGCCCCCCGTTTGGCAGAAAATAAAATGCGCACAATGCCGGTTGGAAGACTGTTATTTTCGATGGCGCTGCCGCTGGCGGTTTCTATGCTGGTGCAGGCGTTTTACAATATTGTAGACACATTTTTTGTATCGATGGTGTCCACCGATGCCACCGGCGCCTTATCGATGGCGTTCCCCATTCAGAATTTGCAAATCGGTGTTATCACCGGCATTGCGGTGGGTGTGAACAGCCTGTTCAGCAAGTCGCTGGGTGAGGGCAGCCGGGAGAGCGCCAATCGCGCCGCGGGCAACGGAATCGTGCTGGTGGCGGTGGCGGTTTGCGTGTTTGTGCTGTTTGGACTTTTCGGCGCAAAGCCCTATTACGGTATGTTCCAAGTCGGCGAGGTTACCAGGGAGTATGGCGTTAGTTACACCACCATTTGCTGCGTGTTCACTCTGGGCCTTTTTGTGGAAGTGCTGGGAGAGCGATTGCTGCAGGCGTCCGGACGGACTGTGTATACCCTGTTTACCCAGGGTACCGGCGCGGTGCTGAACATTATTCTGGACCCCCTGTTTATTCTGGGCTCTGCCGGTCTGCAGGAGCGGTTCGGCATCTCCCTTCCCTTTGCATTTCCCGCTTTCGGTGTGGCAGGCGCGGCGATTGCCACTGTCATCGGTCAGTGGGTGGCAGGTCTTCTTGCGGTGGTGTTCAATTTAACCTCCAATCCGGACCTGAAACTGCGGTTTGCCTACCTGCGGCCCGACGGGGAGATTATCAAAAAGATTCTGGCGGTGGGCGTGCCGTCTATGATTATGATGGTAATCGGCGCGGCGATGAATTTCGGTATGAATCAGGTGTTTTTGAGCTTTGGCGATGTCCACGGACAGACGCCTGCCAATGTTTTCGGCATCTATTATAAGCTGCAGAGCCTGTTCTTAATGCCCCTGTTCGGCATTAACAATGCCACCATTTCCATTGTGGCGTATAACTACGGCGCCCGTCAGCCCAAGCGGATTACCGGCACAATGAAGTGCTCCTTGTCCGCGGCAATGGCGATTATGCTGGCAGGCCTCTCCATTTTCCAGCTGTTCCCCGATGCGCTGATGGGCATTTTCGGCTCGGCAGAGGACGCCCAGGCAAAGGATTTGGTGGAAATGGGTGTTATGGCGATGCGCATTGTGAGTCTGCACTTCCCGATTGCGGCGGTGGGTATCGCGCTGGGCGCCAGTTTTCCGGCGCTGGGTAACGGCATTTATTCTACAATCACCTCCCTGTGCCGCCAGCTGCTGGTGCTGCTGCCGGTGGCGTATCTGCTGAGCTTAAGCGGAAATGTGCATCTGGTGTGGTGGGCATTCCCTGTGGCAGAGCTGGTCAGTGGTGCGGTATCACTTATCCTCTACCGGCGTATCTACCGGCAGAAGGTGCTGCCCCTGTTCTCGGAAAAATAAAGATGAGGCTGTTGCAAAATTTGCAACAGCCTTTTGCTTTGCGCGCATATCACGGGCGGATAGTATCCGCCCCGGAGAGCGCTTTCTTGTGGTTAAAAATTTTTTGACCACAAGATACTGTGCAGTGCCAAAAATTACCGCCATTTTTCTAAAAAAACTTCTCCGAAAAGCCGTTGTTCCCGAACAAAACCTGTGTTATAATGACTCTAACCGACATTTTTTAGAAAGGAGCAGCCTATGCATTGCGAGGAACTGAAAATCGAAAAAACCCACGTCCATAAGCTGCTCTGCGCCGGCAATGGAGACGGAGCGCTATTATACCTGTATCTGCAAAGCGGGAACGATGCAGATACTGCCCAAAGCGCCCTGCAAATGAGCCAGAGCCGGTATTCCTGCGCCGCCGCTACACTGCGGCAGCTGGGCTTGTGGCCGGAAAAGAAAGCTGCCATACCGGTGGGAGAGCGCCCCCGTTATACGGAAACAGACGTGCTGACCGCGATGGACACCGACGGTCAGTTCAGAGCGCTGTACGGAGAGGTGCAGCGGCAGCTGGGTAAGAGCCTGACCACCGAGGAGCTGAAAATCCTGCTGGGTTTCGTCCGGTATCTGGGTCTGCCGATGGACGTTATTTCTGTGTTGGTGAGCTACTGCAAGGAGCGGGCAAGGCTGAAAGGCAACGTGCGCAATCCTTCGCTGCGCGCCATTGAGAAAGAGGCGTACAGCTGGGCGGAGCTGGGCATCGATACAATGGAGGAGGCGGTTGCCTTTATCCAGAGCCAGAACAAGCGGCTTTCCCGTATGGGTCAGCTGCAAAAGACGCTGCAGATTCGCGGTCGCAACTTAACTGCCGGCGAGGAGCGCTATGCGCAGAAATGGCTGGATATGGGATTTGGCGAAGGCGTAATTGCCAACGCCTATGAGCGCACCTGCCTGAACACCGGCGGGCTGAGCTGGGCATATATGGATAAGATTCTGACACGCTGGCAGGAAGCCGGTATGTTTACATTGGAGCAGATTCAGGCCGGTGATAAGCGGCCGGTGCCAAAGGGTGCTTCCGGGCAACTTGGCACAGCAGAGCTGGAGGCAATCCAGCGGGCATTACAGGAGGAGTAAGGTATGGCATACAGCCCACAGGTAATACGCCGCGCGCGGCAGATACTGGCTGACGCAAAGGCGGACAGAGAATCGGAAAATGCCCAGCATTTGCAGCAGGCGTATGCCCAGCTGCCCCGCCTGCAGGAGATTGACATTCTCTTGCGGCAGAGTATGGTGTTGGCAGCCCAGGCTGCTTTTACACAGGGAGAAGATGCCCGCGGCGCGATGGAAAAAGTGAAGCAGGCAAATCAGGTTTTGCAGCAGGAGCGGCAGGCGCTGGTGCAGCAGCACTTCCCTGCAGGCTATCTGGACGAAGCGCCTATCTGCCCCCACTGCGGCGGCAGCGGTTATCTGGGCAGCAATATGTGTACTTGTTTGCTGGAGCTGTGCAAGCAGGAGCAAAAGCGGGAGCTT
>JAZRGQ010000032.1:0-2261 GCA_045644405.1 Faecousia sp. | reverse complement strand
AGTGCTGCGCAGCACCATTGTGCCGACTCAGCTGTGCCAAGTGAAGTATAACACCGGTTACGCGCCGGAATTCGGCGTGTTTGAAATCGGCAGAGTGGTTAAGGGCTTGAAGCAGGACGGACTGTGCGATGAGCGCAAGGTGCTGACAATTACTCTGTTTAGCAAGCAGCAGTCGCTGCAGGCACTGTATTTCCGCCTGCGGGATATGATTGCTGTGGTGGTAGACGGCATTTGCCATAAGGCGCTTGCATTCTCCGCTATGGAGGCAACCAAGAGCTATCAGCACCCGAAGAATTTGAATGCAATTTGCTGCGAAGACATTACGTTGGGCGAAATGGGCGTTGTCCACCCCAATGTATCCAAAAAGCTGGATAAAAAAGCAAACGTGGTATATCTGGAGCTGGACATTACCGACCTCAGCCAGATCCGGGATAAGGGACTGCATTATGAGGAAAGCTCTAAGTACCCCGGTATGGAAGTGGATTTGACCTTCCTGTCCGATACCTATGCGCCTATTGCGCAGGCGGTAGAGCAGGTGAATTCTCCTCTGGTGCGTAAGGTGAAGGTGGTAGACAGCTATCAGGGCGAGGACGGCAAGGCTATTACCGTCCGGCTGTTCTTCGGCTGTATGGACCGCACCCTGACCAGAGAAGAAGTTCAGGCAGTCTCTGATGAAATTGTGGCGAAGCTGGCAGCAGAGGAGATTCAGCTGAAGCAGTAAGCCGGAATAAGAAAAGGAGCAAGGGAATTGGCACCGATTTTTGAACGGAAAATAAAGCTTAGCGGCGCGCAAATTGTGGTGCTGGGTTTTGCCGGGTTGATTTTAATCGGCGGACTGCTTTTGATGCTGCCGATTTCCTCGGCGGCAGGACAGTGGACTCCCTTTGCTGATGCTATCTTCACCTCCACCACCTCTGTTTGCGTAACAGGACTGATTGTGCAGGATACCGGCACCTACTGGTCTGACTTTGGCCACGTGGTAATGCTGCTGCTGATACAAATCGGCGGATTGGGTGTGGTAACTGTAGCCGCGTCCTTTGCGCTGATCTCCGGCAGAAAAATCGGACTGTTTCAGCGCAGCACGATGCAGGAAACAGTGGCAGCCCCGAAAGTAGGCGGCATTGTAAGACTTACAGGTTTTTTGCTGAAGGCTACCTTCCTGATAGAGGCGGCAGGCGCGCTGATTATGGCGCCTACCCTGATTCGGGATTTTGGCTGGGGAAAAGGAATCTTTATGGCGGTGTTTACTTCCATATCCGCCTTCTGCAATGCGGGCATCGACTTGTTCGGCGCGCGGGAGCCTTTTTCCTCGCTGACCGGCTATGTGAGCAATCCGGCAATGAATATTGCGGTGATGGGTCTGGTGATTGTGGGCGGTCTGGGCTTTTTGACCTGGGACGATGTTCATACCCACGGAATCCATCTGCGGCGCTACCGTATGCAAAGCAAGGTGATTCTTTTAACCACCGTACTGCTGATTACGCTGCCTGCTATCGGCTTTTTCTTCTTTGAATTTTCTGACCTGCCTATGCAGGAGCGGATTTGGGCATCGATTTTCCAGTCGGTTTCCCCCAGAACAGCCGGCTTTAATACGGTGGATTTGAACGCAATGACAGATGCGGGAAAGGTAACTACCATTTTCCTGATGCTGATTGGCGGTTCTCCCGGCTCCACTGCCGGCGGTATGAAAACCACCACCTTTGCGGCAATCATCGGCTGTGCCTATGCGGTGTTCCGCAAGCGGGACAGCACCCAGTTTTTCGGCAGACGGATTGCCCAGGAAGTGATTGCCACGGCGCTGACCGTTTCCTTCCTGTATGTAGGACTGAGCGTGAGCGCAGCGGTTGTGCTGAGCCTGATAGAGGGCTTGCCCGTGCTTACCTGTATGTACGAAACCACCTCTGCGGTGGCAACAGTGGGTCTGACGCTGGGCATTACGTCCCAATTAAGTCTGGCTTCCAAATGGATTTTAATTGCGCTGATGTATCTGGGGCGCGTAGGCGGCTTGACGCTGATTTATGCAGCCCTTGCCGGCGCGAAAAAGCAAATCGGCAAATTGCCGCTGGATAATTTTACTGTGGGATAAGGAGTGCAGATATGACAAAACAGGTACTACTTGTTGGCTTGGGTCGCTTTGGCAAACATATTGCAATGGAACTGCACGCGCTGGGACATCAGGTGATGGCAGTGGACAAGGACGAATCCAGAATGGACGAGGCGCTGCCTTATATCACAAACGGACAGATTGGCGACGGCACCAA
>JAZRGQ010000031.1:0-15807 GCA_045644405.1 Faecousia sp. | reverse complement strand
GTTTGTTCGTCTTTGCGTTATTCAATTTACAAGGTACATAAGCTCTCTCAAGCGGAGAGCCTGTTTAATTTAACACACCTTACCCCCTTTGTCAAGCACTTTTTTCAATTCTCGGCAAAATTTTTCAGCAAATTTTAATGCGCATTTCGCATTGATTTCTGCGGGCTTTCGGTGTGCAACGGCGCTGTGCGCCCACTGCGCACAAATGGACGCAGAAAGCAGTGTTCTGCCTGCACATACGCAGGGCATAATTATCTGTGGTGCGAGGTTTCTACCAGCACATACATATACAAAAAGGGAGAGCCGGTGGCTCTCCCTTATATTGGGTATAGCTATTATTCTGCGTCGTCGATAAGGCCATAGCCGCCATCATTTCTGCGATAGACAACTGCAAAGCTGCCGCCGTTATCCTCGTCCCTGAAAGCAAAGAAGTTGTGCTCCAGCAAATTCATTTGCAACACCGCTTCTTCTCTGGTCATAGGCGCAAAGCGGAAACTCTTAATACGGACGATTTCCAGTGCATCCTCCGGCTCTTCTACAGCGAAGGAAGTCTCCTCCACAGTCCGGCTGAAAGCGTCCTGGCGCAGGCGACGGGCAAGGCGGGTCTTATTCTTGCGAATCTGCCCTTCTATGGTACCAACAGCGGCATCGTAGGAGGCAAACATATCGGAGGTGCTTTCGTGCGCACGGAACCAGGTGCCTGCACCGCGAACGGTCAACTCCACATTGTTCCGGTTTTTCTCAACAGAGAAAACGACAAGTGCTTCCGCATCCTCCTCAAAGTATCTTGCCAGCTTCATTACCTTCTTTTCCGCATAGGCGTGGACACTCTGGGGTAGCTTGACTTTCTTTTCACTAAATTGAAATTTCATATGCAGTCGCTCCTTTCGTTTTACCGGCTTACCGGTTATTAACATTATAACATAATGCGCCCGGACACGCAAGGGTCAGTCCTCTATCGAATCTTCCTCCTCCAAAAGCTCAGTCATCGTCAAATTATATACCAGCTCTGCTTTTTTCTCAAAAAGCCGGCTCAACCGCACAGCCTGGCGCTGATTGGGCGCTACAAGCTCAAGTGTCATTAAATTGCCCACCTCATCGTCAAGCGCCATAACCACAGAGAAATCACCGCTGTCCCGCGGGATAATCTGGGTCTTTACAAAGCTGCTGCGGCGCAACTGGCGGTTAAAACGGGAAACAGCATTCTCTGCCCGCTGCTTCACAGTAAAGGCAATAGAGTCCTCTGTAAGCGCGCCGTCTGCCCTGCCCTTTTCCGTAATTTCATAGCGCTCTTCATCAACAGACTGCAAGTGTCCGGATTCAACCATCTCCGGCACAGCTGTGCAAACATCAAAATAGCTCAGACATTCGTCCTGATAACACAATTCATATATTTCCTGCACTGTCATCGGATAGCTGGAACGCGCCGCTACAAACAGAATCAGCACTTTCACGTCCATCATATCGTGGATAAATCCCAACCGCTGCATACATTTCACCTCTTAATTACATTATACAATTGTACAGTAAAAAATCAAGCACCTTTGCAAATCCTGCCGCATATTCTGGCGCAAAGGGGTGAATGAAATATGCATCGTTGTCATATCTGTCCGGCAGGCAAATCCGAAGCGCTGGATTTTGCCTGCAGGCACTTGCGGCGCTGTGGATATTCTCTACAGTCTGCGCCCAACGAGGACACAGATATTCTACTTTTGCCTGCACCCGCATTTACGCCGGACGGCTATATTAAAGGCGGCGTTTGTCTGGAGGAAATTCTCAAATCCGTTCCAAGTAAGGTTACTGTAGCAGGTGGAAAGCTGGATAATCCTGTACTCAAAGGTTATGAAATCTACGATTTACTGGAAGACCCGTTTTATCTAGCAGAAAACGCCGCAATTACCGCACACTGCACCGTTAAAATTATTCTCAACAACCTGCCTTGCATCATAGCCGGCTGCCCTGTTCTTATTATTGGCTGGGGGCGGATCGGAAAGTGCCTGGCGCAGCTGTTGCGGAATTTGGGCGCTAAAGTTACTGTTGCTGCAAGGAAACCGGCTGACCGGGGAATGCTGGCAGCACTGGGCTATCAGGCATTGCCGACAGAGGAGCTGGATACATACGGATACCGCGTAGTTATTAACACAGTTCCCTATGAGGTGTGCGCAGTATCGGACAGCAGCCTGAACATTGATTTAGCATCAAAGAAAGGAATTTCAGGAGCAAATGTGCTCTGGGCAAGAGGGCTGCCAAATCTGGAAGCGCCGGAAAGTTCAGGAGCGCTCATCGCGCGCAGTCTTTGCAATCTGATTTATGAAAAGGAGCAGACACTATGAATGTAGGTTTTGCAATGTGCGGCTCGTTTTGCACATATAAGCAGGTATTTCCTGTAATGGAAGTTCTAGCCAAAAGCCACCGGATTATTCCCATTTTCTCACACAGCGCTTACACAATAGACAGCCGGTTTGGAACAGCGCAGGAACACATTCGCCAAGCGGAAACCATTTGCGGTCTCTCTCCATTACACACGCTTGAGCAGGTAGAGCCCATAGGGCCGAAAAAGCTATTAGACATTCTTGTCATCGCCCCCTGCACCGGCAACACGATGGCAAAGCTTGCCCACAGCATTGCTGATACGCCGGTAACAATGGCGGCAAAAAGTCATTTGCGTAATGGAAGACCGGTTTTAATTGCCGTGTCAACAAATGACGCCCTTGCAGGCGCAGCAGAAAACATCGGTAAACTGTTATCCCGAAAAGGTTATTACTTTGTGCCATTTGGTCAAGATGATGCCCAGCAAAAGCCAACCAGTATGGTGGCAGATTTCAAAAAAATTCCCGAAGCATTGGAAGCTGCGCTTAACGGAAAGCAGCTGCAGCCATTACTTATATAACCTCTATAAAAAGATGGAGCATTGTCCAGCCGGACAATGCTCCTTTATTTATTCGATTTCTTCTCTTGTCAGCTTGTGAATCCAGCGATAGCGGTTTACTTTTACGATTGCTACAAAGCACTTGAGTATCTGGTCACTTTTCAGACATAAAAATGTAACCCAAAGCGGAAATTGGAACACAAACGCAGACAAAAATGCCATTGGAATCACAATCAGCCACTGGTGGATTAAATCGTTCACCAGCACAAATCGTGTATCTCCGCCGCCTGTAACGATACCTGTCAGACAGGCGCACTGATAGGAGGTGCCGATGACCGTAATGCAAAGCACGCTGATAAACTGATCAGAAAGGGTTCTTGCCTCCTGTGTTACATCATACAACGAAATAATACCGTCTTTGCACAGCCAAAGGATAATGCCTGTAGCAACACCAATGAACAGGTAGAGAATCTGCAATGTCTTCGTATACGCTTTCACCCGCGGCACATCGGACTGACCGACCGCCTTGCCAATAATTACACTGGAGGAATTTCCCGACGCGTAGGTTACTACCGTTACCACCTGAAAAATCGTTGTGGCAATGGAATTTGCTGCGATTGTATCAGAGCCGAGTCTTCCAAGAATTGCCGACTGGACACTCATTGCCAGACCCCAGATTCCGTTTGAAAGAATCAGCGGTAAGCCTGCTTTGATATAATCGTTAAATATAGACCCATCGATTTTGAAAAGACCGGAAATTCTCCATTTAATCTTCCTGTCTATGAACAGCACGTATACTGCAACGATGAGAAATTCCAGTATTCTTGCGCAAAGGGTTGCAATCGCAGCGCCCTCCACACCCAACTCCGGCATACCAAGACGGCCGTAAATCAAGCCATAGTTCAGCACTACGTTGACAACAAGCGCCGAGAGTGTAACAACAAATCCGATTTTGACCGTTTCCACCGAGCGCAGCGCAGACAGCAATACTGTTGTGATAGAAAACAGAATGTATGAGAAGCAGATAATCACCAGGTACTTGCCGCCCTCATTAATAACCGCCTGCTCATTGGTGAGCAGAGACAGAATTTGTTGCGGAAAGAAATAGGTAGCCAGCATCATCACAGCGCCGATGCCAATACTGAGCAGCACGCCAACAGAGGTAACCTTCCGGATTGGCTCAATCCGGTTTTGACCCCAATACTGGGCACCCAGCACAACAATACCGTTTCCTGTACCCATAACAAGCATCTGCAGCAAAAACTGAATCTGATTGACCATCGCAACGCCGGACAGAGCGTCCTGACTGTAGCCGCCAATCATAACGTTATCTGCCAAATTGACTGCAAATGTAATCAGATTCTGCAGTGCGATTACGCCTGTCATAGAGCAGAAGGCTTTATAGAAAGAGCGATCTTTCACAAACAACCCCATCAAATACCTGCCTCTTTCTTCAGAGCAGCCACCAAATCGGTCTGCTCCCAGGGGCGGTCTGCCACGCCGAAATGGCCGTTTCTCGCTGTCTGTGTGTAAATAGGACGGCGAAGAGACAGGCGCTTAATAATACCTGCAGGCGTTAAATCGCAAGTCTTGCGAAGTAACGTCGTCATTGCCTCGTCAGAAATTTTACCTGTACCATAGCTGTTAACCCGGACAGAGACCGGCTCCGCCACACCGATGGCGTAGGCAAGCTGCACTTCCACCTGGTCTGCCAGTCCTGCGGCCACCAGATTCTTCGCCATATAACGCGCCATATAAGCGCCGCTTCTGTCAACCTTTGTAGGATCCTTGCCGGAGAAAGCGCCGCCACCGTGAGAGAAATAGCCGCCATAAGTATCCACAATAATCTTTCTGCCGGTAAGACCTGTATCACCGTTAGGTCCGCCGATTACGAAATTACCTGTGGGGTTAATGTGAATGTTGGCAACATCTTTAATATCAAATCCGTACTGCTCCAGAACAGGGGCAATTACACCCTCGCGCACATAACGGCGCAGCTCGTCAATCACAAAATCCGCACTATGCATAATCGACACAACTACCGTATCAATGCCGATCACCTTTCCGTTTTCGTCCAGCTCCACAGTTACCTGCGTTTTGCCGTCAGGTCGCAGCAGGTCGTTACTCTCGACGCAGGCAGTCAGCCGGTTTGCCAGCGCCCGGGAAAGGGCTGCAGGCAAAGGCATCAGCTCCGGTGTCTGGTTGCAGGCACCGCCGAACATCATACCCTGGTCGCCTGCACCGCCAACCTCATCGTTGGTACCCAGCGCAATATCGGCAGACTGGGTATGCACTTTGCAAAGAATTTCCACCGTATCCGCATCAAAACCGTCATCGGGATTTGTATAACCGATGGACGCAATCACCTGTCTTGCGATAGCAGCATAGTCAACTACCGCTTTTGTGGTAATTTCGCCGCAAATCAAGCAAAAATTTGTAGTAACAGTAGTCTCGCACGCTACGCGGGAATTGGGGTCCTGCGCAAGGCAGGCGTCCAGAATGCTGTCGGAAATCACGTCAGCAATCTTATCCGGATGACCGCAGGTAACACATTCAGAAGTAAATAATCTCTTTTCCATAACGATTCCTTTCTTACGAATTACAATTATCAATAAAATAAAAGCGCACATCGAGCATTCGATGTGCGTACTATCGAATCCTCATCTGTCGTTGCCGCCGGATTTGGCACCTTGAATTAACAGGTTGCCGGGTTTCATCGGGCCGTTCCCTCCACCACTCTTGATAAGGCTTATATTTCATTCGTCTGTTATTATAGATGCTTTTGTCAAAAAGTCAAGAATTTTTTGTTTAGAGAACAAACGGAATGTTCATAATTCGTCTATGGACTTTTTTCCCAAAAACTGTTATCATTAGAAACCGAGAGGAGTTGACCTGCTTGAAAAATTTACGCACCCGCTTTGAGCGATTTTGTTATCGCAATCAAAGCAAAGGCATTTCCAATTTAATGCTTTACATTGTGATTGGAAACGCGATTGTTTATATAATGAGTATGCTGGATAAGAGCAACACCCTTTACTATGTTCTTTGCTTTGACAGAGCAAGCATTCTGCAAGGACAAATCTGGCGGCTGTTTACCTACGCCTTTACTTTCAGCGCAGGCAACATTCTACTGACAGCCGTTGGTCTGCTGTGCTACTTCTCTTTGGGCAGAGCGATGGAAAATGCCTGGGGTACATTGCGTTTTAATTTATTTTATCTGACCGGCATTGTGCTAATGGATATTTTCGCCCTTGTTGTCGGCGGTAATGCCAGCATTTATTACCTGAATTTAAGCCTGTTTCTTGGTTATGCCACCTTGTATCCAAACTCTCAGTTTTTACTGCTTTTCATCATTCCGGTACGGGCGTGGATTTTCGCGCTTCTGGATTTGGCGCTGACATTTATTGATGTCATCACAGGAATCCCCTATTTCCCGCTGAATCTGTTTCCCCTGGTGGCAATCGCCAACTATTTCCTGTTCTTTGGAAAAGATGTAATCAACATCGTGCCGTTGTCCTGGCAAATGAAACTGGGGCGCACCTTCAAAAAGAAAATGGCAACAGTAAAAACCGGCGCAATTCCCTTTACGCCCCACGTACAGAAGTCTGCCCCCAAAGCTGCGTACACCCACTGCTGCACAGTCTGCGGACGGACAGATATTACAAATCCGGAGCTGGAATTCCGTTACTGCTCCCGCTGCAAGGGCTACCACTGCTACTGTGAAGACCACATCGGAAATCACACCCATATTGAATAAGCAATCCCCCATCGGCATTTCCGATGGGGGATTTTTTTAGTTATTGATACCGTGATGGCAGGTCGGGCTGGAGGCGTCAAGGGGAAGGAAGGTGTAACCGTTAACCAGTCCCCACACAATGATTTTCTCCACCGCATCTACGCTAAAGCCATACAAATCGTGCTGCAGCACCACCGCGCTGGATTTATTGCCGATGCCGTTAGTTACATTATAAAACACCTGCGCAGCCGTTTTGGCGCCGCCTGCGTCCTTACTGTCCACATTCCAGTCAAAATAGGTATATCCCTGCTGTGTCAGCAGTTCGGTCAGGCGGGTCATAATTCCTTTGTTATATTTTTTGCTGATGGAATTTGAGCTTCCGCCGGGAAAACGGAACAGCATAGATTTCTGGCCGGTATGCTGCTCAATCAACGATTGTATTGCTTGTAAATCCGCCAGATAGGCTTCCTCGCTGACATATATTTTATCGTACTGGTGGGAGGCTGTGTGCATTGCCACCGTATGCCCCTCACTGGCTGCGCGCGCCATTGTGCTGACATATCCGGTGTTGACAACAAAGAAGGTTGCTTTCACATTATACTTTGCCAGCACGTCAAGCAAGCGGGCAGTGTGCGGACCGGGACCATCGTCAAAGGTAAGGTAAATCACCTTTCCGGTAGGCGGAACAATATCCTCCTCCCCTACCGGCAGCACGCAAACTGTGCGTATTGCCGAGGCTTCATTGCCGTAGTTATCCACTACGCTGTAACGTATCTGGTAAGTGCCGGGCTGGTAGACATCCGGACCGCCGCTGACGCTAACCTTACCGGTAATATCTCCCTCGCAGTTATCCGTGGCTGTATAGCCTGCCTCGGAATAGCTGCCGCCCACGCGCAATGTGATGTATGTTCCACCGCTTAATGTGAGCTCCGGCGGCACGGGGTCATCATAGACAATCGTGCGCTGTACGCTGGCGGTGTTTCCCGCCGCGTCTTTCACAGTATAGGTTACAACACCGTCCTGCTCTACCCGGCAAACAGCGTCTGTCAAGTCGCCGTCGCAATTATCCAGCGCCGTAAATCCTTCTTCCTGATACGCCTGTCCCGGCAGTGTGTAAGTGCCTTCATTGACAGTCAAAGTAATTACCGGAGCCTCAGTGTCGGTTATGGTAATCCGGCGGTGGGCTGTTGCCACGTGTCCTGCATAGCTTGCTACATACTTAATGTTATATGTACCCGGCTTGCTGCTGTCTACCTGACCGTACTGCTTGACATCAACCGCAACAGCATTCGCCTCGGCATCAGCATATACTGCGGTTACGCCCGGCTCATCGTAGGTTTGACCGAATTCAAGATTTAATATCCGGTCGCCGGACATTGTCAGGTCAATGCTTCCGGTGCTGATATCCTTATAACAAAACCAGCAGCCTATGCCTGCAAAAAACAGGCATAGGCAAGCTGCAATAATAATTATCTTTATGCTCTTTTTCATATCCAGTGTTTCCGTCCGTATGCGGCAGACGTCAATCTGTGTGGAATTTTACGCAAATTCCGGAACGCCGGGTTCTCTCACTTTACCCGCCGGTACAGACACATTTCAAAGTCGATGCCGTTTTCTGTGCCGGATTGCAAAATTTCTTCGCATTTCCAGCTGGGGTCTTCATCTAAATTGGGGAAATAGGTGTCAGATTGAGGCGCGGTGTGGACCTTGGTAACGTAGGCCTTATCGCACATCGGCAGCATCTGCTTATAAATGCTGCCTCCACCAATGACCATCGCCCGTTCGTCCGGTTGCACCAAAGCAGCCGCCTCCTCCGGGCTGTGGCAAACAACAACACCTTCAATTGCGCATTGGCTTCTTGTAAGCACGATGTTTTTCCGGTTGGGTAATGGTCTGCCATTGGGGAAATCCGCCAATGTTTTTCTGCCAACAATGACCGTTGCGCCTTTTGTGGTCTCCCGAAAGAATTTACGGTCCGCAGAAAGGGCTACCGGCTGTGTGCCGTCTTTACCGATGCCCCAGTCATCATATACTGCAACAATGAGCTCCATATTCCACCTCAGATTGCCATCGGAATATCAAATTCAAAGGGGTGGAACTGATAGTCTTCAACCTTGAAGCTATCCTTAGTAAACTGATAAAAATCAGTAACGTTGGGGTCAAGGCTAACCTTAGGCGCAGGATAACCTTCCCGCTCAATCATCGCCTTTACCGCAGGAATATGCCGGTCGTAAATATGGCAGTCAGCAATCACGTGGACAAGCTCGCCGGCCTCCAGTCCGGACACCTGCGCCATCATCATCAGCAGCATCGCGTACTGGCAAACATTCCAGTTATTGGCGGTAAGCATATCCTGACTGCGCTGATTCAGAATCGCGTTAAGCGTGTTACCGGAGACGTTAAACGTCATAGAGTATGCGCAGGGATACAGATTCATCTCGTGCAGATCATCAAAATTATAGATACTGGTGAGAATCCGGCGGGATGCGGGATTATGTTTCAGGTCATAGATAACCCGATCCACCTGGTCGAACATACCCTCTTTATACTGATGCTTTACACCCAGCTGATAACCGTAGGCTTTACCGATTGTGCCGTCAGCGCCAGCCCACTCGTCCCACACGTGGCTGCCCAAATCTTCAATGCGGTTGGACTTCTTCTGCCAAATCCACAGCAGTTCGTCCAGAGCAGACTTCCAGTAAGTTCTGCGAAGCGTCATAATCGGAAATTCCTCTTTCAAATTATAACGGTTGACAACACCAAACTTTTTTACAGTATGGGCAGGTGTGCCGTCTTCCCAGTGAGGGCGCACTTCCAGCTCAGTATCATAAAAACCGTTTTCAAGAATATCCCGACAAGTCTTAATGTACAGTTCATCTGCTTTACTCATAATGTATCCCTCCGGTTATTTTTGATTATTGTAACACATCTATTCTCCAATTACCAGCAAAAAAGACCACAATATTGAAACATCTTTTAAATTTCGACAGATTACTTGAAGTTTACGCAAAAACGGTCTGCTGCGCAGGCGCAGCAGACCGGGTTTATTTGAACAGACACGGTGTATCGAAATGCAACGATGTAAAATCGGAAAGCCGCGACACGTCAATCAGTGTAGCGCCCATCTGCTCCAGCTCCTTTGCGGCAGGACTGCCATCGTCAAAGCAAAACACCGGACTCCAGCTTCTTTTCAGATTTCTGACAGTACCGTCCCAGGTGCCGCCAAACCCCAGGTTACTTTGGGCAACAATCGTAATATAGCCCAACGCGTGAATAATACGGTTACGGCTTAATGCGCGTGGGTTGGAAAACGGCAAATCGTAGCCAAGCTCTGAAATGTAGGTAATATTCGGTCGCAACATATGTTCTGCAAGGCAGTCTGCCACCACGCTAACCACCTTACCGCCGGCAGCAAGGCAGGCCTCCTGCGCTACAATATCGGCACCTTTTGCGTTTCCGGAGACAAGGGTCAGATTCTGCCTTGCCGCTTCAGTACCGACTGTTTCTGCAAAGCGCAGATTTTCATCATTCAACCGGCGGCTGCCAACAAGCGCCACCATAGGTGTGTCAAGCAATGCAGCATCGCCTTTTATCCACAGGCTGCCCGGCGCGTCCAAACCCAGCCGCTTGCGCAGCGCCAACGGATAAGCAGGATTTACTCTTGTTAAGGGGTAGCACTGTTGCTGAGCGCCGCGTTGCAAATAATATTCCAGCACATCTTCTTCTGACAGCAAACGTAATATGTCTGACGCACTCTGTCTGGAGTAGCCAAGGGCTAGCAAATCATCGACTGAAAGCGCCCGCTCCTGCCGGCTGGCCTCCGACTGGGTAACACGCATCGCCAATGTGCGGAACTGGGCAACCGTCATCGGTTTTCTGTCGGGATTTCCCAGCTGACCGGTCAGCAGTAAAAACCCCCGTTCCCTGCCATTCAACGGAAGCGCTTCTTAATGACCGGTGCCTTGATTTCTTCCTTCGTCAGGCTGCCGTCCTCGCCCAGAAGCATAGGCACAATGGTGTAATTGGAGTACTTCGCAATCTCGTCCAGCTTTGCTTTCTCCGGGAAGTTGCCCACAATCGACCAGGCGACGCCCTTTCGCTTCGCTCTGCCGGTCCTGCCGATTCTATGGACATAGTACTCGTTTTCCTCAGGGATATCGAAATTGATAACGCAATCTACATCGTCCACGTCAATGCCGCGGGAAGCAACGTCTGTTGCTATCAGAATCGCCAGCTTTCCGTCGCGGTAGCGCTGCATTGTCTTTTCCCGCTGGCTCTGGCGAATGTCGCCGTGGATACAGTCGCAGTCTGCGCCGGCGCGTTGAAAATCGTCGGAAAGCCGTTGACACATATGCTTTGTATTGCAGAAAATCATTACACGCTCATAGCCCTGTGTGCGGATAAGACGCAATGTGGTTTCCGCCTTTTCCAGCGGTGTTACATTCATACAGTACTGAATAATGTCAGGACGGTCCTCCCGTTTCGGCTCAACTGTAATTTCTACCTCGTCCCGCTGATACATCCAGGAAACAGTCATCACTTCCTGGGAAATTGTGGCAGAGAACAAGCCCAGATTTTTACGGTTTTTCACCTTTTCGATAATCTTGGTAACGTCCTTGAAAAAGCCCATATCCAGCATACGGTCTGCTTCGTCAAGCACCACGGTCTGAATCTTATCCAGACGAATGTTTTTGCGGTTGTAGTGGTCCATCAAACGACCCGGAGTGGCAACCACAATCTGGGGTTTCTTTTCCAGCTGCTTTGCCTGCCCCACAATGCCTGCGCCGCCGTAAAGCACTGCTACACGAATTCCCTGATAGTAGGTCAGCAATCCACGCAGCTCATCGCCAATCTGGATTGCCAGTTCTCTTGTTGGCGCAAGAATCAAGCCCTGCACGTCCTGACACTGTGTGTCAATATGCTCAATCATAGGGATTCCAAAAGCAAAGGTTTTGCCTGTGCCGGTAGGCGCTTTCGCAATCACATCTTTCCATTGCATAAACTCCGGAATTGCCTGCGCCTGAATGGTAGTGGGATACCCATACCCTTTCTTTTCCAGCGCTTTCAGCATCGCCTCAGACAAGCCGAGGTCGGCAAAAGTAATTTCTTCCATATCTGTTTCTTCCTTATTACAAATTTTATTTATTGTAGCATTGTTTTGCCGGTTATGCAACCACAAGTTCGATTTCCGCTTTTGCAGAAAATTTCCAATACAGACTCTCTGGTAGTGGACAAAAACAAAATAATATGCTATATTTTATGGTGAATATTTATGTTTTCGCAGACAATAGCAAGGAGGTGCCGAAATATGGGCAAGCTAATTGTAATTGAAGGCACAGACGGCTCTGGAAAGTCTACGCAGTTTAAAATGCTTTCTGAGCATCTGCAGCAGGACAATGTGAACTTCAAACACATTGTATTCCCCCGCTACGATCAGGAGAGCTCCGCATTGATTCGTATGTATCTGGGCGGCCAGTTTGGAAAGAAACCCACAGATGTTAACGCCTTTGCCGCATCTTCCTTCTACGCGGTAGACCGATACGCGTCCTACAAAATGGACTGGGGTCGCGATTACGAAAGCGGCAGCTTGATTCTTTCCGACCGCTATACCACCTCAAATGCTGTGCATCAGGCATCTAAAGTGCCGGAATGCGAACAGGAGGATTTTCTGACCTGGCTGTACGATTTTGAGTATGACAAGCTGGGTTTGCCCCGTCCGGATTTAACCATTTATCTGGACGTACCCACCGATTTCACGCAAAAGCTGCTGCGCCACCGTGAGCAGGACACCAACACGCAGGCAGATATTCACGAGCAGGATATGCAGTATCTGGCAACCTGCCGCAAAACCGGTCGCGCCGCTGCCGCCCATTATGGCTGGACAGTAATTCAGTGTGTGGAAAACGGACAGATGCGCAGCATTGAAGACATACACGCAGAAATTTATAGACACGTTAAAAAGTGTCTGGAGGATTAAAAATGGTATATATGCTTTTAGGCGCCGGTTTCGAAGAAACCGAAGCGATTGCGCCGCTGGATTTACTGCGTCGCGCCGATATTCCGGTTTTAACTGTGGGCGTGAACGGCAAAACTGTGTTCGGCAGCCACGGTATCGGTATTGAAGCAGACATTACAATCGAACAGATGGACCTCACCCGGTTGGATATGATTATTATCCCCGGCGGTCTTGGCGGAGTTGCTGCGATTCGCGCAAGTCAGTCTGCGCTGGACGCCATCTCCTTCGCCTATGAGAACGGCAAATTTGTGGCAGCTATCTGCGCAGGTCCTACTATTCTGGCGCAGCTGCATATTACCGATAAAAAGAACGTTACCTGCTTCCCCGGCTGCGAGGAATCGATGGGCGATGCCATTGTCCTGACTAATGTTCCCTGCGTACAGGACGGAACAGTCATTACAGGCACTTCCGCCGGATGCGCAATTCCCTTTGGACTTGCCTTGATTCGCGCGCTGAAGGGTGAAGCCGCCGCGCAGAAAATTGCCGAACAAATTGTGATTCGCTGACAGGAGGTCTTTCCTATGGATAATAAAAACAATCTGACCCCGCCTGATGATAACACCCAGTGGCTGGACGAAATTCTCGGTACTGTGGAAACAGTGCGGGAAATCGGCCCCGATGAACACGCCATCTACCAGGCAGGTTTGACCCACCCCGATGATTTGGAGCTTGAAAAGATTCTGGCGGAAAACGCCACCGCTGAGAAGCCTGCAAAAAAGGCGCCGGCAAAAAAAGCTGCGCCCGCTGAAGAAACAGCAAACGAGCAGCCTGTGGAGAAAGGCCGCCCGAAGAAAAAGGGCGGTTACGGTCTAGCCAGTATCCCCCATTTGATTGCCACTGTCATTTGGCTTGCAATCATTCTTGCTGTCGGTGTTTCTCTGGGTAAAACAATCTGGGTCTGCTGTGCGGATTTGATGGCGTTTGGCAAAGAACCGCAGCAGGTTACCATTACCATTACAGACACCGACAACATTGACACAATCTCCGAAAAGCTGGCAGACGCCAATCTGATTCGTTACCCCGGTCTTTTCCGCACCTTTGCCCAGCTTACCGGCAAGGATTCTCACATCAGTCCCGGCACGTTCACTCTGAATTCTCAGCTGGACTATAACGCGATGATTAACAATATGGGCTACTACGGCAGCGCCCGCGAAGTAGTTGAAATTATGTTCCCCGAGGGCTACAACTGCGCCCAGACCTTCCGCCTTCTGGAAGAAAAGAAAGTTTGCACAGTTGAAGAATTGGAAGAATGGGCTGCCAACGGTGAGCTGGACAGCTACTGGTTCCTGGAAGGTGTTCCCCGCGGCACAAAATACTGCCTGGAAGGTTACCTTGCAATGGACACCTACGAGTTCTATACAAACGACGAGCCTCGCCGTGTATTGGAAAAATTCCTCAACGAGTTTGATGACCGCTTCACCGACATTATGCGTGAGGAATTAACTTCCATTCAGGACGCTTATGCGCAGCAGCTTTCTGAGCGCGGCTACAGCAGCGAATATATTGCACAGAATAAGCTGACTCTGCACAATGTGCTGACAATCGCCTCTATCGTCGAGAAGGAAACCTCCTCCAAGGTAGAAAGCTACGATATTGCCTCTGTATTTTATAACCGTCTGGTAAGCGCCGACTTCCCCTTCCTTGATAGTGATGCCACTGTGCATTACGCAATCGGCGATTATTTCGGCGATAAGGAAACACTGTCTGCTGCAGACCTTCAGGTGAACAGTCCCTATAACACCCGTAACAGCCAGGGTCTGCCTCCCGGACCTATCTGTAACCCCGGTGTGTACTCCCTGTATGCCGCACTCGACCCCAACGAAACTTCTTACTATTACTTTGTCTATGACTCTGATGCCCGGGAACACCTGTTCTCCAGGACTTACGAGGAGCATATGCGACGTGTGCAGGAGCTGGGCTACTGATGAAAAAACTGGAACTGCTTAGCCCCGCCGGTGATATGGAACGGCTGAAAATGGCTGTTCTCTACGGCGCGGATTCCGTATATCTGGCTGGCACAGACTTCGGTATGCGCTCCTTTGCCGGAAACTTCACGCCGGAGGAACTGCCGAAAGCGGTAGCATTTGCCCATCAGCACGGTGTCAAGGTACACGTAACTGTTAACACAATGCCCCGAAATGATGAAATCGCACAGCTGCCTGCCTATTTGGAGCAGCTGGAAAGCGCCGGCGTTGATGCGCTCATTGTTGCAGATATGGGCGCTTTTACCCTTGCCGGCAAGTATGCCCCCAGCTGTCAGCGACACATCTCCACCCAGCAATCCATCGCCAACTACCAATGCGCCAACGCCTGGTATGACCTGGGTGCACAGCGCGTTGTGCTGGCGCGGGAACTTTCCTTAGAGGAAATTCGTGTCATTCGCGAGAAAACGCCAAAAGAGCTGGAAATCGAAACCTTTGGACACGGCGCTATGTGCGTCAGCTATTCCGGCAGATGCCTGCTGAGTAACTATATGACCGGTCGGGATTCCAACCGCGGTGCTTGCGCCCAGCCCTGCCGCTACCAGTATGCGCTGGTGGAAGAAAAGCGCCCTAACGAATATTTTCCCGTATATGAGGACGAAAAAGGCACCTACATTCTCAATTCCAGAGATATGTGCACCATCGACCACCTAAAGGAACTGACCGATGCAGGCATTGACTGTATCAAAATCGAAGGCAGAGCAAAATCTGCCTACTACGCCGCAATCGTAACCGGCGCTTACCGTCACTGCATTGACGATTTGGCTGCCGGACGCCCTGCAGACCCTGTATGGCGCAATGAGGTTGATCGCGTCAGCCACCGGATTTATTCCACCGGTTTTTACTTTGGGCAACCGGGGCAATACACCCAAAATTCCCGTTACATTCGCCAGTGGCAGGTTTGCGCTATCGTAGAAAGCTGCGATGAAAACGGTCTTGCCCTGTGCAGTCTGAGAAACAAATTCTCTCAGGGCGATGCGCTGGAGCTTATCGGTCCGGATACCCGCCCCTTCCCTTTCACCGTACCTCAGATGGAGGATATGGAGGGCAATCCTCTGACCGAGCCTAAGAAGCCTCAAATGCAGTTTTACTTACAGCTGCCCCAGCAGGTTCCCGCCTTTTCTATTTTAAGAAAGGCTGTGGAGCTTTCCGCAACAGAATAAAAAACGCTGGGCCCCCCGATAGGGGCCCGGCCACTTTTTTT
>JAZRGQ010000030.1:0-6775 GCA_045644405.1 Faecousia sp. | reverse complement strand
GTCCAGACGGCCGCCGATACCGATGATGATGTTACGCAGGCTCTGTGCGCAGAAGTCGATAATCCAGCCCATCTCCACACGCTTGGGGTCGATGTCCAGACGCTTCAGGCCCTTCTTAGCCAGCCACTCATCGGTGTTGTTGCGCTCGTGCTGCATACGGGCAGTCAGAGCAACCATAGCCAGGTTGTGGGCATTCATAATATCGTTAATGTCGCCAGTCAGACCCAGGGAGAACTCAGTCATAGGCATCAGCAGAGCGTTGCCGCCGCCGGCTGCAGTACCCTTAATGTTCATGGTGGGGCCGCCGGAAGGCTGACGCAGAGCGCCGCCGGCGTTCTTGCCAATGTAGCCCAGACCCTCAATCAGGCCCAGAGATACAGTAGACTTGCCTTCACCGAAGGGAGTGGGGGTAACAGCGGTTACCTCGATGAACTTGCCGTCGGGCTTATCCTTCAGACGGTTCATAACCTTGATGAAGTCGATCTTGGGAGTCTTGCCGTAGGGGATAATTTCGTCCTCCAGCAGACCCAGCTTCTGACGGAAGTAGTCAACGGAGGGCAGAGTCTTTTCTGCCTCTTCGGCGATCTGCCAGTCAGCGAACTTGGTGGGATCCAGCTTTACCAAACCCTTCTCGTCTACGTACTTGCCATTTTCGTCATAAACGATTGCCATAGTATGTTTCCTCCTTAATTTTCCACAAAGTCTTAACTAACCCTCGTGGATTATGTTGTTCTAGACACTGCACGTTATACATACGCGACAACCAGTGCCATTCGATAATATTTTATCGGTATAAATGTATTGTATCACCGCGCACAAGTTCTGTCAATGGGCAATCGACACACTATACCAATAAATACAAGGGAATTATTTCTCCGTGATGACAGCATTATCACGGATAAACTGCATGACCTTTGTGGTCATGACACTGCGCAGAACCGACTTTTCAAACTCCGGTGTGTAGTAGGGCTTCAGCTGCTCGATAGTCAAGCCGTTTTCACGGCAAATCAGCGCAATCGCCTCGCCGATTTCCTCCTGAGTAGCCTCCAACTTTTCCAGTTCTGCAATTTTATCTACAGCAGCAAAATTACGAAGCGCCGCCTCTGCTGCAGGATAAGCGTCCTTGCGCAGATCTTCCTTGGTAGTCTTCATAAAGCTGCAGTACATATCAAGATTCAGTCCCTGCTGTGCCAGCTGAGCTTCCATCGCCTTCAGCTGCTCGTCAACTGCCTCTTCCAGCTCCTTAGGGTCAACAGTAAAATCCAGGGTAGCCGCTGCCTGCCGCAACAGGCGGTCCTGCAGGTCCATTTCTCCCCGCTCGTCGGTGACGCTCTGCAAGCTTTCCTGCAGCTTTACGCGCATTTGCTCCAGTGTTTCACAGCCGCCTACTTCCTTGGCAAAAACGTCGTCCAGCTCATAGGAAGTTTTGATGCGAATCTCGTGAATCACGCAACGAAATTCCGCTGCTTTACCAGCAAGCTCTTCAGAGTGATATACTTCCGGAAAGGTTACGTGGACAGTAACTTCCTCCTCGGGAACTTTATCCACCAGCTGCTCTTCAAAGCCGGGAATAAATGTGCCGCTGCCCAGCACCAGCGTCTGCATCTGGGCGGTACCGCCGGCAAACTGCTCACCGTCGCAGAAGCCTGCGTAATCCAGCACCACCTCATCACCCAGCTGGGCAGGACGGTCCTTAACCGGGGTAATCCGCGGTGTCTGCTGCAGCAGCCGCTGCAGATGACGATCGACCTCCTCATCGGTAACTTTATGATGCGTCAGCTGCGCCTGCAGCCCACGATACGTAAATTCCATAACAATCTCCTAACTGTAAAAAAAGGGCAATCCAGCTACATGAACTGAATTGCCCAGACGGTCGGCCAATATAACATACACATTCCCCTGCGGTAAACCGCATTATCCGTCAGTCATGTGATGCTGTTCGTATGATAAACCAAATTGCAAATTTTGTCAAGTCCCTTAGTGAAAAAACGTCATTGCATTTATTGCACAGCGCTCTGTTTGCGGATTTTGCCTTTCCAATATTTTCCGAAAACCAGCGCCTCTGCCAACAGTCCCACAGGCAGCGCTGCGAATACGTCCACCGCAGAGTGCTGCTTAATGAACATTGTGGAAAGGCTAATCGCAACCACCGCCACAACCACAAAACTCTTCCACAGCCAGTGCGCCTGCTTTTCCTTCAGCCACACAGACCCAATGCCCAGAGAATACGCCACGTGCAGCGACGGACAGACACCGGTATTTGTATCAAAAGAATACAGAAAGCTGACGCACTGAGTCAGAAAATTCTCTCTGGGGAACTGAGCAGGACGCAAATCCTGCCGGCTGGGAAAGGCTATGTAGATTGCCATTGCCACCACTTGGGTAATAATAATATATGTCTGCAGGCTTTTGAAGCTTTCTACGTTATACAGCAGAAAATAGCCCAAAGAAATCACAATCAGCACATACCAGAACACATACGGTATCAAAAAGCCCTCGCAGAAAGGAATACAGTCGTCCAGCCACATATGCATCGGCGTGCATTTTTCCACGGGGATTAAATTCTCTGTAAGAAAGTAAAGCAGAAAATAGCCTACCCAGCCAAGCAGCAAAAGCAAATGGGAAAACTGAGGATCTTTCAGCTTAGAAAGACGAAAGCTGCGATAATCAACAACCGGCTTTTTCACGCTCTGCCACCTCCTGCGCAACATTCATTGGATACGATTTTTTCGCCACATTCATATAAGGCACAACTCTATGCGGCGGCAACGCGCACGCCATATCCGTAATTGCCTTTTTTAAGTACTCACAAATCTGCTGCCGCTGCTGTTCCACAGGGATTTCCGGGTCATAGCAAATCGGTTCTCCCAGGTACATTCCCTTGCATTCCGGCGCGATATACATCGGCACAAAGGAAAGCGCTTTCCCCGTCTTTTTGAAATACAGGCGGGCAATGTCAATGAATTTATCCTGAAACTCATACAAAATCCCGTTGAAGGGCTTGGCATACTCAGGAAAAACCACCACGTTTGCGCCCTGCTGTAATTTACTTACTGTATTTTTGAAAGTAGAAATAATCCGCGCGTCCCGGTATACGCCGATAGTTTGGGCATTATTAAATACGCAAACAGAAAGCGGCGCAATCAAATAGGAAAGCATCTTATAAAACCACCGGATATACTTAGGCTTATAAGACCAAAAATCCTTATACGCGTACGCCGGCACTTCCTTAAGATGCATCATCTGTCCGGCGCACCAGATATACCGCTTTCCGGGAAAATATAACTCACAGCTGATAGGTCCGTACATCTGCGCGTGGTTTGCCACCACCAGCGCAGGCTCATGAGGCAGATGTTCCTGCCCGTATACCTGCATTTTGGGGCTGAACCACTCCACCAGTTTGCGCATTATCCTAAAAATTCTGTAGCTGACTTTTCCTGCCACCCAATCGCTTCCTTCCAAGTTCTCTGGCATTACTGTAGCACAGAAATATTAACAAATTATCAACTTATTAAAAAAATTGCAAAATTATCCGTTGGTCATCAGCTGTACCAGCATACGGACGCAAAGCTCCATATCCTCCACCGGAATATACTCAAAACGTCCGTGGAAATTCTCACCGCCGGTGCATAAATTGGGGCAAAGCAGACCCATATACGAAAGGCGCGCACCATCTGTGCCGCCCCGGATAGGCACTTCTCTGGCCTTCATACCCACCTGCTCCATAGCAAGCTTCGCTTTCTCCACAATCTCCATACGGGGCAGAATCATCTGGCGCATATTATAATAGCTGTCCTTGCAGGTTAGCTCGGCTGTGCCTGCGCCGTATTTTGCATTGATGAAATTCGCAGCTTTCTCCAGCATTGCTTTCTTTTGCTGGAATTTCTCCAGATCGTGGTCGCGGATAATGTAGCGCAATGTGCTCTGCTCCACTGTGCCTTCCATATCCGTCAGGTGAATGAAGCCTTCATAGCCCTCGGTATACTCCGGCTTTTGTTCTACCGGCAGCAGGCTCTGGAATTCCATAGCAATATACTGAGAATTCACCATTTTGTTCTTCGCCGTACCGGGGTGGATATTCCGTCCGGAAAAAACCACCTTAGCGCCGGCAGCATTGAAGTTTTCATACTCCAGCTCCCCTACCGGACCGCCGTCTACAGTATAGGCATAGTCTGCGCTAAACTTTTTCACATCGAATAAATCTGCGCCACGGCCAATTTCTTCATCGGGGGTAAAGCCGATTTTTACTGTCGCGTGCCGCTTTCCGGACTGCATCAGCTGTTCCACAGCAGTCAGAATTTCCGCGATACCTGCCTTATCATCTGCGCCAAGCAGCGTTGTGCCGTCTGTAACAATCAGGTGCTTGCCGCTGTGATTTTTTAAGTTTTCAAACTCCTGCTCCCGCAGCCAGATGTCCTGCTCCTCATTGAGCAAAACGTCGCCGCCCTGATAGGGAATCACCCGGGGCTTTATATTCTCACCGCTGGCGTCCGGCGCAGTATCCATATGGGCAATCAGCCCGATTACCGGCATATCCGGATCACCGGCAACAGTGCCGTATACATAGCCGTTTTCGTCCATATGGGCATCGGTAATGCCCATATCCAGCATCTCCTGCACCAGCGCCTTTGCCAGGACTTTCTGGCGCTCGGTGGAGGGGCAGGTTGGCGAATCTTCATTTGAGGTGGTATGAAAACCTACATACCGCAGAAAACGTTCAGATACACTTGTCATAATTCCTCCATAAAAAAACGATGCGGAGATTATCTCCGCCTCGCCTGTTGTCATTTATTTTGCTGCGTTGACCAGCTCAGCGGTATCCTGGGCAATCATCAGCTCTTCGTTGGTGGGAACAACCCAGACCTGCACTTTGGAGTTGGGTGTAGAAATGCACAGCTCCTTGCCGCGGGTATTGTTCTTCTCATCGTCGATTTCAATGCCCATAAAGGACAGGTACTCACAGATCGCCTTACGGGTGTCAGGGCCGTTTTCGCCTACGCCTGCGGTAAAGGTCAGTACGTCCAGACCGTTCAGAGCAGCGGCATAAGCGCCGACATACTTGGCAACCACGTAAGAGAACTTGTCCAGCGCCAGAACGCAATCTTCATTGCCGTTCTCTGCACCGGCCTCCAAATCACGGAAGTCGGAGGAAACACCGGACATACCCAGCATACCGGACTTCTTGTTCAGCATATTCAGGCAGTCGTCCACCCTCATATTGTACTTATTGCAGATGAACTGCACCACACAAGCGTCAATATCGCCGGAACGGGTACCCATAGGCACACCTGCCAGAGGGGAAAGACCCATCGTGGTATCCTGGCACTTGCCGTCCTTAATGGCAGCCATAGAAGAACCGTTGCCCAGATGGCAGTTAACCATCTTGAATTCCTTCTTGCCAATCAGCTCAGCAGTACGGCGGGCAACATACTTATGGGAGGTGCGGTGGAAGCCGTAGCGGCGAATGTCATCGTTCTTGTAGTACTCAGTGGGAATGGCATAACGGTATGCCTTGGGAGGCATCGTCATGTGGAAAGCGGTATCAAACACAGCAACCTGCGGTGTCTTGGGCATAACTGCCTGGCAGGCACGAATGCCCATCAGGTTGGCAGGATTGTGCAGGGGGCCCAGAGGAATGCACTTTTCGATTGCCTTGATTACTTCGTCATCAATGATGCAGGAGTCAGAGAACTCCATACCGCCGTGCAGCACGCGGTGGCCAACAGCATCAATTTCATCGGTAGAGCGAATTACGCCGTGCTCTGCGTCCACCAGAATATCCAGAACTGCCTGGATTGCTTCGGAGTGGGTGGGCATAGGAATATCGCGGACAACCTTATTGTCGCCTACCTTGTGGGTCAGGCGGCCGTCGATATAGATACGCTCGCAAAGACCTTTGGCAGAAACATCGCCGGTTTCGGGGTTCATCAGCTGATACTTCAAGCTGGAGCTGCCAGCATTGATAATCAGAACGTTCATTGGAATCTTCCTCCTAAAAAAATTGTTTTTCTTTTTTCCCATAATATGCTAGTATTATTACAGCTAGAGTTATTCTATACCAATTTCCATTTTTTCTCAACCCCTAAACAATAAATATTTTTGTAAAGGCAGGCTTTTTTTATGCTGACCGGTATTATTTGTGAATATAACCCCCTTCATATCGGCCACCGCAAACAGCTGGCGCAGGTGCGCGCCGCAGATCCCGACGGCGGCATCGTCTGCTTAATGAGCGGAAACTTTGTCCAGCGGGGAAAGCCTGCGATTGTGCATAAAACCTTCCGGGCGCAGGCGGCGATTCGCTGCGGCGCGGATTTGGTGCTGGAATTGCCGGTTACCGCCGCCCTTTCTTCAGCGGAAGGCTTTGCCGCTGAGGGCGTGCGAATACTGAGCCAGTTTTGCCAGAATCTTTGCTTTGGCGCGGAAACTGCAGACACTGCCGCACTTATGGCCACCGCCCGGGCGCTGCTAAGCCAGGAATTTTCCGCCGCCCTGTCAACCCAGCTGGAAACCGGCTGCTCCTTCCCTGCCGCCCGTCAAGTCGCTTTGGAGTCAATTGGCGCAGACAGTAGCCTGCTGCAGGATCCCAACAACATTCTGGCGGTGGAATACTGCAAGGCTATCCTTACGCAAAACAGCCCTTTGACACCTATGGTGATTCACCGCGAAGGCAGCTACCACGATTTGCAGGCAGACCAGGAAAACCCCTCTGCCACCGCTGTGCGTCAGCTTATGCTGCAGAACAAAACGTGGCAAGACTATGTTCCCAAAGCAGCAT
>JAZRGQ010000029.1:0-3943 GCA_045644405.1 Faecousia sp. | reverse complement strand
CATGGATTCTTGACAGTACTGTTTCCAGCTTTCCCTGAATGGTATTGTCGCCCTCTTTCAAACGTTGCCCGCCTTTATAACGACTTCCGTCATAGCATACATCAAGCCGCAGATTTCGCATACTCCATCAGTTCCTCTCTGGCTTCCTTCTCTGTATCCGCAGAGAAAAGAAATTCGCCGTTTGCGTTATAAACCTGAATATGTCCGCATAGATAGCAAAACGAAAACATAGTTCACACCTCCCGGTTGATGAACATATCTTATCACGCTATCTGTCCAATACTTAGGACTTATTCAACTGCCTCATAGCCTGCTTCAGTAATTGCCTTTTTCAGCATTTCAACAGAAGCGCTGCCGGTTACTGTTACCTGCTTTTCCTGCAGGTCCACCACCGCATTTTCAGTTCCGGCAACAGCTTTGCAGACGCTCTCCACTCTTGCCTGGCAGTGGGTGCACATCATTCCGTTTACCTTAATAACTGTGGTCATCGATTCTTCCTCCTGATATTGTTCTTTATGTTTTCTTTCCTTTTTAAACAGCCGCAGACGCAGCGCATTGGATACCACAAACACCGAACTTAAACTCATAGCTGCCGCGCCAATCATTGGATTTAAGTGTATGCCAAATGCCGGGTACAATACACCTGCGGCAATCGGAATTCCAAGGCAGTTATAGAAAAATGCCCAGAATAAGTTTTGCTTGATAATACGCAATGTCGCTTTACTTAAGCCTATTGCGTCTGCCACCGCAGCAAGCGAACTGTGCATCAGCACCACATCAGCCGATTCAATAGCGATATCTGTACCGCTGCCGATTGCCATACCTACATTTGCTGTAACGAGAGCGGGCGCATCGTTAATACCGTCGCCAACCATCAAAACGTTACGCCCCTGTTTTTGCAAATCCGCAATCACTGTCGCTTTGTTTGTCGGCAATACATCGGAAATAATGTCAGTAATCCCCGCCTGCGTTGCGATTGCCTGCGCAGTTGTATGGTTATCGCCAGTGAGCATTACCACACGCAGACCCATTCTCTTAAGGGCAGAAACCACATCTGAGGAATCCTCTTTCAGCATATCCGCCGCAGTAATTGCACCCAGGTAGGTTCCGTCCTGCGCAGCAAAATAAAGCGCTGTGTTTCCCTTCTCCTGCAAATCAGTATAATCAGGAACACAAACGCCGATTTGCTCCATCAGCTTTTTATTGCCGCCATAGTACCGGACACCGGAAATTTCAGCGCAAATTCCAAGGCCCGGCATAGTTTGATAATTGCTGCTTTCAATCACTTTTCCGCCAAGCGCAAGAATCGCCTTTGCAAAGGGGTGCTCAGAACGCGCCTCCAGAGAAGACGCGATGCAAAGCAGTTTTTCCTCAGTGCAATCATTAGGGAAAACGTGGGTAACCGCCGGTGTACCGGCTGTGAGTGTGCCTGTCTTATCCAGCACAACTGTATCTACTTTATGCAGGTTTTCAAGTGCTGTGGCATTTTTGAACAAAACACCCATACTTGCACCCCTGCCGGTACCCTGCATAATGGCAACCGGTGTAGCAAGCCCCATAGCGCAAGGGCAGGATATTACAAGCACTGCAACCGCGGTTGTTAAAGCAAATTCCAGCTCTGCGCCAGCCAATAGCCATACAAGAAACGCCAGCAAAGAAATGCCCATTACCACAGGAACAAAAACACCTGCAACCTTATCTGCAAGGCGGGCTATGGGTGCCTTTGAGCCCCCCGCTTCTTCCACCAGGCGAATTACCTGACCGAGTGTAGTATCCTCTCCTACCTTGTCAGCGCGAATCTCCAGATAGCCTTCTGTAACTATCGTCGCAGCCGCTACAGTGGCACCAACTGCTTTGTCAACCGGCACACTCTCACCTGTAAGGGCGCTTTGATCAACACTTGCGTGCCCCGAGAGGACTGTACCGTCTACCGGTATGCTGGTGCCGGCGCGGATAATCACCAAATCGTCGATTTTTACCTGCTCGACCGGAATTACCTGCTCTGCATCATCGCGCCGCACAGTGGCTGTTTTGGGCGCTAAATCCATCAGCTGACGGATAGCATCGCCGGTCTTGCCCTTTGCCTTTGCTTCAAGATACTTTCCAAAGGTAACCAGCGTAACAATCATAGCGGCAGATTCAAAGTAAAGCTGATGCCCATAGTATGCAACCGCTTCCCACTGTCCGTGTCCAACAGCAAACGCCATTCGGAACAAAACGGCTATGCCGTATACCAAAGCGGCGCCGGAGCCAACCGCAATCAGCGCGTCCATATTGGGCGCTCTGTGCCAGAGCGCTTTTAAGCCACGGGAATAGTAGCTTCTGTTCAAATAAAGCACCGGCAGCGTCAGAAACAGCTGCAGCAATGCTGCCACCAACTGATTTTCCGTTCCCGTATACCAACCGGGTAACGGCAGCCCCACCATATGACCCATCGTAAAGTACATCAGTACCAGCAAGCAAGCCGCAGAGCCGATAAGCCGACCTTTCATCGACGGCTGTTTCGTTGCCTTTACCATAACCGGCGCTCCGTTTTGCAGCGCAGCGCCGTAGCCGGCCTTATTGACCGTTTCGATAATCACATCTGCGACTGCGGTATTTTCCGCCTGTACTAACATTGTGCCAGCCAAAAGATTGACCGCGACCGACGAAACACCGGCAACCTGACCGGTAACTTTTTCCACTCTGGCAGAGCACGCCGCACAGGTCATTCCGGTTACATTAAATCTTAATTCCATAACGTTCACACTCTCAAACCGCGATAGTATACTTTTATTGACACGGTTATCTTGTTGTGATATATTTTATCATGTAATTTACAAAAAGCAAGTATGCACTATATTGTGCCATACTACCCTAAAGGATACTATAGGAGGTGTTTATGCAAGTTACAGATTGCTGCCCTGTGGGCGCAACTTTAGAGCTGATTGGCGGAAAATATAAAGCGCTGATTCTTTGGCATCTCTCCGAAAACACAATGCGGTTTTCCCAGCTAAAAAAAGCCATCGGCGATGCTACACCTAAAATGCTCACCCAGCAGCTGCGTGAGCTGGAAGCAAGCAAATTGATACATAGAGAAGTATTTCCCATCATACCCCCGAAAGTGGAATACTCACTTACAGAATTAGGTCAGAGCCTGTTGCCTGTGCTGGCGGCAATGCGCGACTGGGGCGCAGGTTACCTGCGCAGCAAAGACCTTGAAAGCAACTGCTTTATGATGGGCAAAAATCCTCTGCCCAATCCGACTGATGTATAACACCTAAGGAGAGAGATTATGAATATTAAAATTATGTCCGACAGCACCTGCGATTTGTCTGAAGCCCTCGTAAAAGAATACGATATTGAAATCGTACCGCTGACCATCGTTAAAGACGATGTTTCCTACCTCGACGGTATTACCATTACCCCTGCCGACATTTTTGCCCACGTGGCTGCCGGCGGCAGCCTGTGCTCCACCGCTGCCCGCAGCGTCGGCGCCTATATGGAGGAGTTTGAGAAGTACACCGGCGAATACGACGGTGTCGTCCATATCAGCATCGGCTCCGGCTTCTCTTCCAGTTACCAGAATGCCTGCCTGGCCGCTGAGGAATTCGAAAATGTCCGTGTCATCGACTCCAAGAATCTGTCCACCGGCCAGGGTCTTGTTGTTCTGAAGGCCTGCGAGCTGGCAAAGACCGCCGACTCTCTGGACACCCTGCAGTCCGAACTGGAAGCCTTCACCGAAAAGGTAGAAGCAAGCTTCCTGGTGGACAAGCTGGACTATCTGGTCAAGGGCGGCCGCTGCTCCTCTGCTGCCGCACTGGGCGCTAACCTGCTGAATCTGAAGCCCTGCATCGAAGTTCGCGACGGCAAGATGACCGTTGTGAAGAAATACCGCGGCAATTATGCCAAGTGCCTTGCCAGCTATGTCAAGGAGCGTTTGTCCGGCCGTGAAGATCTGGAT
>JAZRGQ010000028.1:0-2415 GCA_045644405.1 Faecousia sp. | reverse complement strand
AGCAGAAGATTTCTCTGGGCTACAAGACTGCGGAGATGAATCCCTGGAATCAGTTTATGACCGCTTACAACGTAGGCGATGTGGTTGATGCAAAGGTTGTTAAGCTGATGAACTTCGGCGCATTTGCAGAAATCATTCCCGCCGTAGACGGCCTGATTCACATTTCCCAGATTGCCAACCGCCGTATCGGCAAGCCTGGGGACGTTCTGAGCGAGGGCCAGGAGGTTCAGGTTAAGATTACTGACGTTGACGCTGAGAATAAGCGCATTTCTCTGTCTATCCGCGCTTTGCTGGCTTCCGAGGAAGATGAGGAAGCCGTAGCAGAGGAAGTGGAAGAGACCGAAGCTGAGGAAGTTGCAGTAGAGGAAGCAACCGAAGCTGTGGCTGAGTAAGGATACACTACATACCGAGGCTGCTATACAGCCTCGGTATTTGTATAAGGAGAAGAAAAATGGTTAAACACATTGTGCTGTACACGTTTAAGGAAAATGTAGACAAGGAAGAGGCGGTAAGAATCGTTCGCCAGCAGCTGGAGCCGCTGGTGGGGGTTATCCCCGGCCTTTTGCATATGGAAATTCGCGCTGCTTATAACGGCGGAATGGATTATGCGCTGTACTCCGAGTTTGAAAGTCAGCAGGCACTGGAGCAGTACGCCGGTCATCCGGCGCATCTGGCGGCAAAAGAGCATTTTTGGAATTTTCTGGATTCCAGAGTGTGCGCCGATTACGTACTGTGAGGTGTGCATATGAAAGCGATTGTAACAGTTGTAGGTAAAGACCGGGTGGGCATAATTGCAGATGTTTGCACCCATCTGGCGTCTTATAAAATCAATATTCTGGATATTCGCCAGACAGTTATGCAAACCTACTTCACAATGATGATGGTGGTGGATATTAGCGAAAGCCCCTTGCCTCTGGCAGAACTGGCCCAGGACGTTGAGAAAAAAGGCGAGGAAATGGGTCTGTCTATCCGCCTGCAGCGAGAGGATATTTTTGATGCAATCCATCGGGTGTGAGGGTAGAGTATGCTGAATATCAAGGACGTTTTATACACCCAGGATATGATAGATAAGCGGCATTTGGATATCCGCACTATCACAATGGGTATTTCTCTGCTGGACTGCTGCCACGAGGACGTGAACGTGTGCGCCCAGCGCATCTACGATAAAATCACCCGCCGCGCAGAGAATCTTGTGAAGGTGGGGCAGGAAGTGGAGTGGGAATTTGGCGTTCCCATCGTAAATAAGCGGATTTCCGTAACGCCGATTGCGCTGATTGGCAACAGCTGCAATACTGACTCCTACGTACCTCTGGCAATCGCGATGGATAAAGCGGCAAAAGCCTGCGGTGTCAACTTTATTGGCGGATTTTCCGCCCTTGTGCAAAAGGGCTGTACCAAAGGCGACTGGATTCTGATGGATTCTATTCCGGAGGCGCTGGCAGTTACAGAACGGGTATGCGCCAGCGTGAACGTAGGCTCTACCAAAGCGGGCATTAATATGGACGCTGTGGCAAAAATGGGCGAAATTATTAAAAATACCGCCGAAAAGACTGCGGATAACAACGGATTCGGCTGCGCAAAGTTGGTAGTTTTCGCAAATGCGGTGGAGGATAACCCCTTTATGGCAGGCGCGTTCCACGGTGTTGGTGAGCCGGAGTGCGCACTGAATGTGGGCGTTTCCGGACCGGGCGTTGTGTATCACGCGCTGCAAAGTGTGAAGGGTCAGCCCTTTGATGTGGTGGCAGAGACGATTAAAAAGACTGCTTTCCGCATTACCAGAATGGGTCAGATGGTAGGTATAGAAGCCAGCAAGCGGCTGGACGTACCCTTTGGTATTCTGGATTTGAGCCTGGCGCCCACGCCTGCAGTTGGCGACAGTGTGGCAAGAATTCTGGAATCGATGGGCCTTGAGGTTTGCGGTACCCACGGCACTACCGCTGCGTTGGCACTGCTGAACGATGCGGTGAAAAAGGGTGGCGTTATGGCGTCCAGCCACGTTGGCGGACTCAGCGGCGCGTTTATTCCCGTATCTGAGGACGAGGGAATGATTGCTGCTGCCCAATCCGGTGTGCTGACACTGGAAAAGCTGGAGGCAATGACCTGCGTATGCTCTGTGGGTCTTGATATGATTGCTGTGCCGGGAGACACTTCTGCGGCAACGATTTCTGCGATTATTGCAGACGAAGCTGCCATTGGTATGGTCAACAGCAAGACCACCGCGGTGCGCATTATTCCTGCGCCCGGTAAGCAGGTAGGCGATATGATAGAGCTGGGCGGTCTTCTGGGTACGGCGCCGGTTATGCCGGTACATCAGGAATCGTCGGAGGCGTTTATCAAGCGGGGAGGACGGATTCCCGCGCCGCTGCAAAGCCTGAAAAACTGATAAAAAAGCGCCTGTTTGCAGATGCAAACAGG
>JAZRGQ010000027.1:0-3230 GCA_045644405.1 Faecousia sp. | reverse complement strand
GGTCTGGGCTTTGGTAAGTCTGACCACGAGCAGGTGCAGGAGAAGACGATGCGGGCGCTGAAGGAATTTTTGCGTCCCGAGTTTATTAACCGCGTTGATGAAATCATCACCTTTAACCACCTGTCCCGGGAGGATTTCCTGAAAATTGCGGATATTATGCTGGAGGAGTTGCAGCAAAGCCTTGCTGCAAGAGAGCTGACCCTTTCCTGGACAGCAGATGTCCGGCAGTTGCTGGCAGATAAAGCCTACTCTGTAACATACGGAGCGCGCAATCTGAGACGCACCATTCAGCAGGAACTGGAGGACCCGATTTCTCTGGTCATTATCGATTCCTTTGAAAAACCCATTTCTGAGATTTGTGTGTCTGTAAAAGACGAAGCTATCTGCGTAGACGCAAAATAAAGAAAACCCCGCGGTGAAAACCGCGGGGTTTTTGTTTAGGTGAATTCGTTGTGGACCTTCTCCAGTTTTTCAAATATGGGGATTTCCTGCGGGCATTGGGCTACACAAGCGCCGCATTTGACGCAGTTTTGTCCGTTCTTTTCCTCAAGCGCCCAGTAGCTTTCCTTTGCGCTGCCGTAATCGCCGTCAGACTGGTAGCGGTTTGCGATTGCAAATATCTCTTTAATGGCAATGTCATTGGGGCAGACGTTGCAGTAGTTGCAACCGGTGCAGGGAATGCTGATAGAATCGCGCAGCCTGTTTCCCGCGTCCTCGATGGTGGCGACGGCTTCGTCGCTTAACATATTTGCGTGTGCTTTTTTGGCGTAAGCAATGTTCTCCACAACCTGCTGGGTTTCACTCATACCGCTGAGCACCACGTTGACTTCTTCCTTGTTCCACAGGTAATCCAGCGCCGTTTCTACAGGATTTTTAGGCAGAAGCTTTGCAATATGCTCCGGTACATTTGCCAGCATACCGCCGCGCAGCGGCTCCATAATCACAACTGCCAATCCTCTTTCGTGGGCAAGCTTGAGTCCTTCCAGACCTGCCTGGTAGTGGGTATCCATATAATTGAGCTGAATCTGGCAGAAATCCCACTTATCATAGCTGTCCAGTATCATTTTGAATGCGTCCAGGTTATCGTGGAAGCTGAAGCCTATGTATTTGATTTTACCGGCTGCCTTTGCTGCCTCTGCGTGGGCAAAGACATTGAATTCCTTTACATAGTTTTCAAAGCGCTTGCGGCTGAATGCGTGGAGCAGGTATACATCGATACAGTCGGTTTGCAGGCGCTGCAGTTGCTCGTCCAGTATTTTTTCAAAATCTTCCTCGCAAGTCATCATACTCACGGGAATTTTCGATGCCAGGGTAACCTTTTCCCGGTAGCCGTCCTGTAGACACAGACCGGTTACCCGTTCGCTGTCTCCGTAGGCGTATGCGGTATCCACATAGGTCAAACCGTTATCGATTGCATAGCGCAAAGTTTTGATTGCCCAGTCTTCGTCGATTGTGCCGTCCTCTTTTTTCTTCAAGCGCATCATACCAAAGCCGAGAATCGAGGGAGTTAAACCGGTGTTTCCAAATTTTCTTGTCTCCATAACAAACAGGGGATACCCCGTCTCCTTTCATTTTTTATCAGTATATCATATGAAACCAAAAAAGAAAACACCCGTAGTTTGACTACGGGTGAAAAAATTACATATCAAATTCATCAGTTAATTTGTCGGAAACACGCCAAGCAATATTTTCGACCTTGTCGGCAGCCTTTGCCGCAAGACGCCGCGTGGGGTTGCTGCGGGACATCATCAAAATACCTACAGCGCCGGCTGCGACGCCAAGACCCATAGTAATTGCCCAACCTTTTACCTGCATACGTTCGCCTCCTTTCGTTAATAGTATGCCCGCCATAATTATTTTCCCGCTGGAAAGGTTTCTCTCTTTTCATATGGTAAAAATTGTGATATACTGTAAAAAAAGGGGAATGGAGGGATTTTCGTGTCAATAGATGTATTGCAGGAGAAAATTCGCAAGTGTAAGAATCCGTCGGTAATCGATTTGTCCATACCGGTCAACCAGCTTCCGCCGCAGCTGCTTAATAATTCTCTGCCACAGGCGTACGGAGAATTCTGCCTGTCGCTTTTGCAGGCTCTGCAGGGCACAGTTCCCTGTGTAAGAGTATCGTTCTGCCATTTTGCGCTGTTGGGCGCGCAGGGTCTGGAGCAGCTGGAAGCGGTTTCCGCTGCAGCGGAAAAGCTGGGCTATTATGTACTTTTAGACGGTGTGCAGACCCTGTCGGCGCAAAGCGCCCAGACAGGGGCGCAGACGCTGTTTGATGCGTCCTGCCCGTGGAAGTTCCACGGCTTGATTACCTCGTCTTATATCGGCACCGACGGTCTGAAGCCCTATGTTGAAAAGCTTTCCCAAACAAATAAATCCCTGTTCTGTGTTGTCCGCACCGGCAATAAATCTGCGCCCGAGCTGCAGGATATGCTCTCAGGACCCCGCCTTGTACATACCGCTGCCGCGGATATGGCAAACCGGTTGGGGGATCCTATGCCCGGCCGCTGCGGATACAATCAGGTGGGCATTTTGGCAGGCGCATCGTCAGCAGACAGCCTGCGCGCTTTGCGCAGCAAGTACCCCAGAGTGTTTTTCCTGCTTGACGGCTACGATTATCCCAACGCAAATGCTAAGAATTGCAGCTTTGCTTTTGATAAATTCGGACACGGCGCTGCTGCCTGCGCAGGTACATCTGTTACCGCCGCCTGGCAGGAGACGGAAAATGATGGCAGCGCATACGTGGACCTTGCGATTGAGGCTGCAGAGCGTATGAAAAAGAACATTCTCCGGTATATCAATATTTTGTAATTTCAGAAAATGAGGGCTGTTGCTATCTGTGCAACAGCCCTCTTAAACTGCAAAGATGCTTACTGCATACCCTTTCTGCCGCGGGTCATAGCGCCGGTGGTATCAGTAGCGCCGGTGCTGTCGATAGTGTTGTCTGTCATCGTGTTGGAGTTGGAGTCCACGGTAGGGTCGGGGATATTTGTAACAGTGGGCATTGTGGTCATAATGGTGGGTGCTGTGCTGGGACGTGCAGTGGATGCGGTGGTAGGCTCATTGCGTCTGCCGCAAGCGGCCAAACACAGGCTGAGCATAAGTGCCAATGCAATAATGGCATATTTTTTCATATGGTAAATCCTCCTGTTTTCATTGTTACAGGAGTATTATTTCCCACGATTTCCGCTTTAGACTGGAAAAAACAGCCAAATGTATAAGAAAATGCG
>JAZRGQ010000026.1:0-8530 GCA_045644405.1 Faecousia sp. | reverse complement strand
CCTTTTTGTGTTCATACTATGAATTTGATAAAAATGCAAATTCCATCAGTATGAATGCAGAAATGCTCTTTGTATTGAATTGGTTTGGCGACTATCGGAGTTTGCGTTTTTTGTGCGGTTACTTCGGTAGCCGCACTTTTTATTTTATAGAAAGGAGATATCATTAACTCGCATATGCATCCCCCAAAATGGGGCAGCTTTATCAGCAACACTACAACTTTGTAAAGGTTGCCAAACTGACAAAGCGAGACCACAGCATAGTTGCTCGCAATGTGTCTGAACATGAGGCAGAAATATGGGCAGCCAATTTGTTAAAACATAAGAAATGAGGAATTGTATATGGACGAATTAGGCATCGTTTTTTTTATTTGTATTGCAGTTATTTGTATTGCTTTACCAATGGCGATTCGCACTACTACGAAAGATAAAAAACAAGGAAATGATTTGTTTTCTTCATTAAACACAAGAATCAATGATACATACTTCAAAGTATTCGGAACAAGTGGTGGCACCCCTGTTCAGCAGCTTAATGCTCTTTGGAATTTTGCAGAGAAAAGTGTTGGCGGAGTATTAGAGAACTATGTAAAAGACCACAAAATCACCAAGATTGCGGACACATTTTCTGATCTTGGTTGCTGCGGTATTTCTGATACACACTTCTTTGCGCTTTTGGATCAGACAGACTCCAGTGAATATGATGGACTTATGAACGCAGGAAATCTTACCAGTAAATACAACGAGGTTCTTTCGTACATTGAGCGTTCTAAAGGGTCAATTGCAACATATCCGCAAAAAGACGAGATTATAGCTTATATCAGCCGGATTTTACCTTTGTATGCCAAGCTAAAACAAACAGGTTGCAAATCACAAGCAATCACTGTTGCGTTTGATAACATTTTGTACTATAAAATAGAGGGAAATGTTCATCATTTATCAAATGTGACTGGCGGCGGTGTTAATATGCAAGGTGCTGTTGCTGGTGCAATAATTGGCGGTGGTGCTGCAGCGATTATTGGTAGTCGGCTTGGTACACAAACAACAACACAAATCGTCACACAAGATGATCGCAAAATCACATTGTATATCAACGAAAACAACAGACTCGAGACCTTATCAATTGGTAGCAGAAATGTCGAAAAAACAATTGAGGCTCTTAGAGACTTGATTCCGAATAAGGAAGAATCTGTTGTTCAAATCGAATCCAGCAAAAACGCAAATACAACTGCAGCTATTTCTTCGGCAGATGAACTCAAAAAATTCAAAGAACTGCTTGATAGCGGCATCATTTCTCAAGAAGAATTTGACGCAAAGAAAAAGCAACTTTTAGGTCTGTAATACATAAAACCCTCCCCGGAGCGGGGAGGGTTTTACTATGTAAACGCGGCAGAACGCCTTAAAACCACACCGAATGGTGTGGTTTTCTTTTTTGGTATGGTATTACAGATAGGGCTCGCACCCACCAGTTGCAACGCAGGCGACCCTTTATTAAATATGTAACCCCCACACATAGCCAAAGCTATGTGTGGGGGTGTATCCTTTATTCAGAGAACAGGTAGTTTACCAGCTTGGTTGCCAGAATGATAATGCCGATTACAACAAAAATCACCAGCATACCCACGCCCATATGCTTCAAATTCTCTACAAAAGCCATAGGATTCAGCTCTAAATTAACCGCTGTACTTGTCAAAAAATGCATGCTCTTAACCTCCCATCAACTTGGCGGCGATGTTCAGAATAATTCCGCCGGCGATTACCGACGCAATCTGACCGGAAACATTGACGCCGATAGAGTGCATCAGCAGGAAATTCTGGGGGTCTTCCTCCTGCGCCATCTTATGCACAATTCTGCCGGACATGGGGAATGCGGAAATACCGGCAGCGCCAATCATCGGATTGACCTTATTTTTCATAAACAGGTTCAGGAACTTTGCAAAGAGCACGCCACCTGCAGTGTCGACGATAAAGGCAATCAAGCCCAGACCCATAATCAGCAGGGTGTCCAGCTGCAGGAACTTATCGGCGGTCATATTGAACGCTACAGAAATGCCCAGGAAAATGGTAATCAAATTCGCCAGCACATTCTGGGCAGTGGAAGAAAGACTTTCCAGCACGCCGCACTCACGAATCAGGTTACCAAACATCAAAAAGCCAATCAGCGCGGTGGCCTGAGGAATGATGGCGTACGCCACCACCGTAATGATGATGGGGAACAGAATCCGGGTCTTCTTGGAAACGGACTTCTGCTCATAGGGCATACGAATCATACGCTCTTTTTTGGTGGTGAGGAGCTTGATGACCGGCGGTTGGATAACCGGCACCAGCGCCATATAGGAATAGGCTGCCACCGTAATTGCGCCAACATACTGGGAGCCCAGCTTGTTGGCAACCGCAATAGATGTGGGGCCGTCAGCGGCGCCGATAATTGCGGTAGAGAAAAAGTCCCGAAAATCGGGGAAGAAAATACTTGCCATACACAAGGTGAAGAAAATGCCGAACTGGGCAGCTGCGCCAAACAGCATCAGCTTGGGGTTGGTCAGCAGAGGACCAAAATCAATCATCGCGCCGATGCCGATAAACAGCAGCAGGGGGAACAGCTCATTTGCGATACCTGCGTGATACAGCTCCTGAATAGGGCCTACCAGCGCATCGGAAAAAGGAATGTTTACAAGAATTGTGCCAAAGCCCATCGGCAGGAGCAGAGAGGGCTCCATCTCCTTGGCGATTGCCAGATACACCAGCAGACAGCCAATGCCGATCATAATCAGGTCATACCGGTCAAAGGCCATTAGGTTTTGATATAAAATTTCCATACGAAACCTCCGAAAGTATTAAGCAATCAACACCAGAAGTGTTCCTGTCTCAACGGTCGCGCCCTTTGCCACCAGCACCTGGGTTACAGTACCGCTGCGGGGCGCTGTAATTTCATTTTCCATCTTCATCGCTTCCAGAATAAGCAGCACTTCGCCCTCTTTTACCGCTTGACCGGCGGTTACATTTACCTTAAGAATATTGCCGGGCATAGGCGCGTCTACGCGCTCGCCATCACTGATTTGGGCAGGCGCAGCGCCGGGTGCGCTGGGCTCGGCAACAACTACAGGCGCTTCCTGCGCCACAGCAGGCGCATAGACCTGAAATTCCTGTAACGGCATCGGGTCTGCCAGCTCCACCTCTACCTCATAGGCGCGGCCGTTCAATGTAATTTCGTATTTCATATTACTCTACCTCCCGAATGGAAATAAACCGCAGCTCATTGAGCGGCTTACCCGTTTTCTCCGCCACAATTGCCATCAGCATAGCGGCGGTCTTAGGCGCCACTTTATAAAGCTTTACCGGACCTGCAGAGCCGGGAGCAGCCGGCGTTTCCGCAACCTCTACCGGAACAGCAACCGGCTCCTGCTCCTTTGCTTTTTTGAAAAACCGCTTCCGGATTACCATAATTGCCACAACGACAATAAGCGCCAGCACAATTGCCAGCGCCACATAATCCGGTTGGGTGGTTTGCGTAGCAGTAAGTATCAGCATAGATGATTCTCCTTTCAGATGTCGCTGCCAGCAAATGCCTCCAGCTTTGCACGGCAGTTTTTCGAAATAATCCGCACACTTGCCTATTTTATTCATTGTTCATTATAGCACACTTTTGTGCCAAAATCCAGTATGGAACGGGCTAATTTAATTTGCAGATTATCCAAATTTTCGTATGTTGTTTTATGTATGTTTTCCCTTAATCGGGGTAAGCTACTGTCGGGCAAAACTGTTTCATACCATGACGATGGGCGCAAGCAGGTTTTGTCAAGTGTATCGCCGGTAGGATACGAACAGGGCAGATAGCTTTCCGGGATTGTATACAAGTCCAAAACCACAACACTGTCTTTACAGAAGTGGTGAAATCTGTCTGCCTATCCATAGTAAAACGGGGTGTTGCAAGCGCTGCAACACCCCGTTTTTTAATCATAAAACCGGTTAAAGTATTCATACAGAGGTACCAGCGGCTCTAAAAATGCCTTTACCCGCCGGGCAAGGTCAGGTCCGAATACCGCCTCGGAAAACGGCTCCTCTTTCACGCAGGAAATATTGCCCCGCCAGGCATAATAGGGCTCCAGCTCCGGTATAGGCGCCGGCTTCGGCCGTTTATACAAATCTGCGGTTACCGGCACGCCGGTGGCTTTCTCCGTCTTTTTCAGCAGCTGCAGCAGCTCCTGTGGACGCGCCGCCCACTGCTTTCGCATATTTTCCAGCATTTGGGTGTTGGGCCGCCACAGGCAGAAGCCGTAGCTAATACCCTCCGGGCGGATTTCAAAATACAGACAGGGGTGCTCTGCCCACCACTGCACATCTCTGCGAATACAAATCCAAAGGCTTTCCTTGTAGGGAACAGGGTAATGCAGACGGGCATCGCGATAAATGCGGCTGACCTTCAGAAGATTTCCCGCCCTGTTTTCCACCAGCGAAAACAGTTCCTTTCCCAATTCCTTCATCGGCTGATACAGTGTGTTCACATAGGCATCTTTATGCTCCAGAAACCAGTCTCTGCGGTTGTTCATACGAATGCCCCACAGAAAATCTACTGTTTCCGGTGTAAATCCTTCAAACATAGCGTTTCCCCTTTTCTAATATAGCTATATCATACCAGAAAATTCGGCTTTGACGCAAGAAAAAGTTTTCGGGGTATAATTTTCCTCCAAGCAGGATATTCTCCTTCTAAAAAGGAGGTAATGCATATGAAAGAAACCGTTACAAATCTGGCGCGGGCGTTTGCCGGCGAATCCCAGGCGCGCACCCGCTACACCGTCTACGCCCAGGTGGCGCGGAAGGAGGGTTGGGAATGGATTGCGCAGGTTTTCGAGGAGACCGCCGCCAACGAAGCAGTCCACGCCGAAGAATTTCTGGAGCAGCTGCAGAAGCTGGGCGGCTGCGCGCCCAATATCGCGCTGAACGCCGGCTATCCCTTTGAGCTGGGTACAACAGCCGAGAATCTGTCCTTTGCCGCCCGGGGAGAGCTGGAGGAGCACACCGACGCCTATCCTGCTTTTGCAGAGCTGGCGCGGCGGGAGGGCTGCGACGAGGCAGCCAGACTGTTTATGCAGATTGCCCGCATCGAGGGCGTGCATCACAACAGCTTTCGCCAGCTCCACCAGCAGCTGTCTGAGGGCAGCCTGACAGAAAAGGAGACCCCCATCACCTGGCGCTGTCTGAACTGCGGCTACACCTACGAAAGCCGCCGCGCCTGCGACCCCTGTCCCGTTTGCCACAAGAGCGCCGGCTGGCAGGAAGGCGCGCTTGACAATAAGCAGCTGATGGAAGAATAGTAACACCGCCTCCGCTATCGCATAGGATAGCCGGAGGCGATTTTTTTATGGCGATTGTTAATACCGCTGTACCGATTACCGCAGAAAGCTGCAACGAAATGATTCTGCAACTGGTGAAAACCTATCCGTTTCTGCGCTCCGAGCTGCTTGCGACCACCGCTTTTGGGCGCCCAATCCGCACGCTGGTGGCAGGCAACGGGCCTCGGAAAGTGCTCTACACCGCCGCCCACCACGCCAACGAATGGATTACCGCGCTGGTGCTTTTGCAATATGCGGAAGAGCTGGCGCAGGCAATCCAATCCGGCGGCACGATTTTCGGCATTGATGCCAAATCCATCGCAGAAACCGCCACCATTTATATGGTGCCGATGGTCAATCCGGACGGCGTGGATTTGGTGGTGGGCGCAATCACGCCGGACCAGATTCAGTACGCCCTCGCAAGTCAGCTGGCAGCGCAATACCCTGCCATCGCTTTTCCCGCCGGCTGGAAAGCCAATCTGCTGGGCGTGGATTTGAATCTAAACTATCCCGCCGGCTGGCTGACTGCCCGGGAAATCAAATTTTCTCAGGGCTATACCCGCCCGGGACCCAGAGATTATGTGGGCCGCGCGCCCTTAAATCAGGTGGAAACCCGCGCTTTGGCAGGCTATACCGAATTCCTGGACCCGGCGCTGGTACTGGCATACCACGCACAGGGAGAGGAAATCTACTGGAAGTTTCAGGATTATGTTGTACCCGGCGCCCGGGCTTTGGGCGAAGCCTTTGCCGCGGTCAGCGGATACCGCCTGTCCGATACGCCCTACGCCTCCGGCTTTGCCGGATATAAGGACTGGTTTATCCAGCAGTTCCGCAAACCCGGGTACACCATTGAGGTGGGCAAAGGGGAGAATCCTCTGCCGCTGACCCAGTTCGAAAAAATCTACGCCGACAACGTCGGTATCCTTACGCTGGCGGCGCTGGGGACCACATAGTTTACTTTTTCCGCAAGATGTGCTATACTACAGAAAATGCTTTTTCGGAGTTGAGTGCTTTGAATTTTCATAATTCCTATGTAACCATCGACCTGGACGCCATTTCCGCAAACTTTCAAGCCGTTTGCGAAAAAGCCGGCGTGCCGGTAATGGCAGTGGTAAAAGCCAACGGCTACGGCCACGGCGCAGTACAGGTTGCCCGCCATCTGCAGGAAAAATGCGCGTTTTTCGGCGTATCCTCCATTGAGGAGGCGCTGGAATTGCGGCAGGCAGGTCTGGAAAAACCGATTTTAGTGCTTGGCCACACGCCTACCGATGCCTTTTCCCAGGCTATCACTTTGGGTATCCGCCCCACCATTTTCCATTACGATGACGCGCTGGCGCTGTCGGAAGAAGCCCTCCGGCTGGGCGTTTCTGCCCCCTTCCACTTTGCTGTGGATACGGGTATGAGCCGCATCGGCTTTCAGGCCACTGAGGCAGACGCGGATATCTGCGCGCAAATCGCAAAGCTGCCCAATCTGATTGCAGAGGGTCTTTTCAGCCACTTCGCCGCTGCCGACAGCGCGGATTTAACCTTTGCGCAGCAGCAGGCTGCTCTTTTTGCCGAATTTGACGCAATGCTGCAGCAGCGGGGCGTAAAAATTCTTCTGCGGCATATGGATAATTCTGCCGGCCTTATGAACTTCTCCCACCATTACGATATGGTGCGCGCCGGCATTGCCATTTACGGAATGTCTCCCGGCGACCAGGTTCCCGCCACCCTTCCTTTGAAGCCTGCTCTCAGCTGGCACAGCCGGGTAATTCACGTCAAGCAGCTGCCCGCCGGCAGAAAAATCAGCTACAGCGGCACCTTCACTACCCAGCGACCCACCTGCGTAGCCACCCTCTCCATCGGTTACGGCGATGGCTATCCCTGGCGCTTAAGCAACCGCTTTTACGTGCTGATTCACGGAAAAAAGGCGCCGATTTTAGGTCGGGTCTGTATGGACCAGATGATGGTGGACGTAACCGACATTCCCGATGTGCAGGTCAATGACCCTGTCGTGCTGGTAGGGCGCGACGGCGATGCGGTTATCACCGTAGAGGAAATCGCCCGGGAGGCGGGCTCTTTCCACTATGAATTCATCTGCGGTATCAACCGGCGGGTGCCGCGCCAATACCGGAAAAACGATGCGCTTACAGAAGAAGTTATCTATTTATAAGCAAACAGGGGCGCTGCAGATGCTGCAGCGCCCCTGATGTTTTTTGCCTTTATTTCTGCCGGCGGTTTTCCAGATGCCCCGACTGCACCACCGGTGGCTTTGGGTCTTTAACCTGCCAGGTGATGGGCTCCTCTTTTTTCATCTGCTGTCCTCCATTGTGTAACTTCACCGCTAGTATTTGCGCTGGCGGCAAAAATACACAGGATTTCAGGCGGCAGTTTCTGTCAGATAGCAATTCAGCGCGCCGCCGCAGAACACAATGCTCATACAGCAGTATAACCACAGCATACTCAGCGCCACAGCATACACAGAGCCGAACACATTGGCGTAGCTGGGAAAATACTGCACATATACAGAAAATAAATTGGTAAACACCTGCCAGCCGATTGCCGCCAGCAGCGCGCCTGGCAAACACCGGACGAACGAATTTTTCCGGTTGGGTAATACTTTATATATGGCTGCAAACAAAAGCGTCTGCAGCAATAGCAGTACAAAAAAACGCAGCTCAAGCAGCTTACGCAGCACAGCGAAAAACGGCGTTGCGCCGAAGGGCATACCTGCCAGTGTCGTGCCGGACACGTGGAGCACCAGCGTCAGCAGCAGCACCAGCAAAAAAGCGAACGTATAGCCCACGCTCAGCACTCTGGTGCGCAAGTATCCTCTGTCTTCCTCCACGCCGTACATCACATTCAGTCCGGTCAGCAGTCCGTATATGCCCCGACTGGCAGACCACAGCGCTGTTACCGCCGATACAGAAAGCACAGCGCCGATGCTGTTTTGATAGGTGGCGAAAATCAACCGTTTCCCCGCAGGCAGCAGCGCCTGCGGTATCACCCCTTCCAGCAGCTGAGTCAGCACCTGCACCTCCAGTCCGGTGTGCCGCAACAGTCCCAGCAGCAACACCAGCATAGGAAATACCGACAGTACAATAAAATAACCAGCGCTTGCTGCATATACGGTGATTTTCAGCTGCAGCAGGTGCTTGATGAACTTCCCCAATCCACCACCTTCTCTCCTGTTAGTATAAAGTCGGATCGTAGCCATGTCGTTC
>JAZRGQ010000025.1:0-3926 GCA_045644405.1 Faecousia sp. | reverse complement strand
CTCCCCTCTCTTTACGCGGACCACCCGGAAACGGGTGTAGAAATCAGCGGCAAGTACTAAAAACAGAATCAAGCCCTCCAGCATATTGGCAAAGCTGGAATCCACCTCTGAGAAGGTGGCAGTTGCCACAGTAGAGCCGTAATGCAGCACGCAAATCAGCGCCGACACCACAAATATCACCGCTGTATTCAGCTGCGCCAGCCAGGCTACGATAATACCGGTCCAACCCACATCATCGGTGATGGCAGTGGACAAGATTCCGGCAGTTCCTACCTTAAATGCCGCCGCCAGACCAATCAGGCTGGCAGACAGAAATACTGTGCGCAGCACAATGCGGTTGACTTTCATACCGGCATAGCGCGCAGTCCCGGCGCTGTCGCCGACCACGCTCAGTTCGTATCCCTGCTTGGTGTACTTCAGGTATATAAACATCGCAACGCCTACCAGCGCTGTGAGCAGCACGCATATATTCAGCGTAAACTTTCCTCCCATAGGAATCGAGGGAAAGCTCACCCAGTCGGCAAAGCTGGCAAACACCGGCCGCACCGATTCGGTGTCAAGGAAGAAGTTCCAGTCCGCCTTTGTTTCTCCTATAAAAATCAGCACATACAGCGCCACATAGTTGAGCATCAGCGTCAGCAGTGTTTCGTTTGTTCCAAAACGCACCTTCAGCGCCGCCACCAGCAGACCGTAAAGGCCTGCCACTACCATAGCCGCCACACACATCAGCAGCAATGTAATTGCGTTGGGCAGCGCAGGACCTGCCTTTAATGCCACAAACGCCGCGGCGATAGCGCCCATAATAAACTGACCCTCACCGCCAATGTTCCAGAAACGCATTTTGAACGCCAGAGACAGCGCCACAGCGGTCAGCACCAGCGGCACAAAGTCCTTCAGATAGTTGACGAAGACCTTGTAAGCAATCTTATTGCCCACAGTACCCATCGTAAACATTCTGCCGTAATAATCCAGCGGGTTTACGCCCAGACCCAGCAGAACCACCGCGCCCAGCAGTAATGCTGCCAGCACCGCAACCAGATAGAAACCGCATTTTTTCAAAAACGGGCAATTCTCACGTTTTACAATATGAAATCCCATTATACGTTCTCCTCCCCACTCTGTTCTCCAAAGCGGGTATCCCGCGCAATACCAGCCGGCTTATCCTCGTACTTCTCCGACAAATCCAAAGCGCCGGTCATCATCAGTCCCAGCTCTTCTTTGGTTGTCTTGTGGGCGTGGACAACGCCCATCACCCTGCCGTGGCACAGTACCATAATCTTATCGCACAGCGCGATCATTACGTCCAGATCCTCGCCTACAAACAGCACGCCAACACCGGACACCTTCTGCTTGTTCAAAACATCGTAAATGGTATAGGAGGAGTTGATGTCCAGTCCACGCACCGGATAGGCAGTAACCACCACATTCGGGCCGGCTTTAATTTCCCGTCCCAGCAGCACTTTTTGCACATTGCCGCCGGACAGCCGCCGCACCGGTACTTCCGTGGAGGGCGTAACCACCTCCAAATCGGCGATGACCTTCTCCGCATCCTGCCGACCCGTCTTTCTGTCAACGAAAGGACCCTTGCTGTCGGCATATTTTTTCAGCAGCATATTCTCGGTAATCGACATAGAGGGTGCCAGACCCATACCCAGCCGGTCCTCGGGAATGAAGGACATAGAAATACCTTTTTGCTGAATGGCCTTAGGACTCAGACCCACAATATTGTCGCCCTTGTGAATCATCTGACCTGCCTCAATAGGCCGCAGACCGGCGATCGCCTCGCACAACTCTTTCTGACCGCAGCCGGCAATACCGGCAACACCCAGAATCTCACCGCCGCGGATATAAAAGCTCACGTTATCAATGGCAGTGGCGCCTTCGTCGCTGCGAATCGTTACATTCCGCAGCTCCAGCAGCGGTCTGGTCTTTTCCATAACAGGTCTGTCGATATTCAAATCGATTTTTCTGCCCACCATCCACTCAGTCAGCGCCTGCTCGTTTGTCTGGGAAGTTTCCACTGTGGTAATGTATTCGCCCTTGCGCAAAATCGCCACCCGGTCGGAAACCTCCATCACCTCATTGAGCTTGTGGGTAATGATGATAATGGCGTGTCCTTCCTCTTTCATTCGGCGCAGCACGTCAAACAGCTTTTCGATTTCCTGCACAGTGAGCACTGCGGTAGGCTCGTCCAGAATAATGATTTTTGCGCCGTGGTAGAGCACCTTAACAATCTCCAGTGTCTGCTTTTCAGACACGGACATATTGTAAACCTTCTTCTTAAGGTCAATGTCAAATCCGAATTTCTTTGTAATTTCCTCAATACGGTCATAGCGGCTTTTCCGCATCACCAGGCCGGCCTTTTCCTGACCCATCCAGATGTTGTCCGCCGCGGAGAATACGTCCACCAGTTTAAAGTGCTGATGCACCATACCGACGCCCAGCCGCTTGGAATCCTCCGGAGAAGTAATGGACACTTCCCGTCCGTCCATAAAAATGCTGCCACTGTCCGGCTTGTAAATACCGGATAGCATATTCATAAGCGTGGTTTTGCCGGAACCGTTTTCACCCAGCAGCGCCAGAATCTCTCCGTTTTTTACATTCAAACAAACGTCTTTGTTTGCCACTACGCTGCCAAAGGCTTTGGTAATTCCTTTCATTTCAATGGCATACTGTTCCTGCATAGTGCTCCCCCTCTCTTAGTATCCTCAAAGGCACAAGCAAGCCCACACCGTATGCGCTTGCTTCTGCCTTTGAAAAAATCCGGGCCGGCCAGTTTATGGGCCGGCCCGGTTCTTATCCATAGGCCTTTTGAATTAAGCGGCTTCTACGCCCTCTACGAAGTAGTTCATAGTGCCGGTGATAACGCCGTCCTCAACGGAAGCGCCGCCAGCAGCGACGATCTCGTTGCCTGCGTTGTCAACCAGGGCAGCCTCAGTCTGTGTAACGGTAGCAGCGCCGTCAGCAACAGTGATGCTCAGCTTTACGCCGGAGAATACGTCCCACTGGCCGGAAACGATCAGTTCCTTAACCTGCTTGATGGCATCTTCAGTGCCCTCTGCGCAGTTCTCGCTCAGAGGAGATACGTCTACGAAGCCCTCAGCCAGACCGCCGTAGTAAGCGGGAGTGCCCATCTGGGTTACGAAGTTAGCAGCCTCGCCGCAGTCCATAGCAGCCTGAATAGCGGTGCCGTAGTATACGTCCCAGTTCCAGATGGCAGCAGTCAGGTGTGCCTTGGGAGCACCAGCAGTCATATCGGAGTCGTAGCCGCACCCGAATACGACGGCAGCCTCAGCAGCGATCTGGGGCTGTGCGGAGTCGCAGTGCTGGGAGATAACGCCGCAGTTGTAGGTCTCAATCAGTTCCTTAGCGAAAGCGGACTCGTTGACTTCGTCAGCCCAGGCGCCCAGAGTCTTAACATAGATCTTGGCATCGGGGTTGGCAGCCATAACGCCCATAGCAAAGCCGTTGATACCGGAAGCGGTCTCAGCATACTCAGTGCCGTAAGCAGCAACGTAACCTACGTTGTTGTTGCCCTGCTCCAGGCTCTTCAGACCTGCAGCGATGCCTGCCAGGTAACGGGCCTGGTAAGCGCGGCCGAAGTAGTTGTTGAAGTTGGTCTCGTTGCTCTTGTAGCCGGTTGCGTGGGAGAATACCACATCGGTGTACTCAGCAGCAGCCTCTTCCAGAGCGTCGATATAACCAAAGGAAATACCGAAGATGATGTTAGCGCCTTCGCCTACCAGAGTGTCGACAGCAGCCAGAACCTGCTCCTTGTCCTCGGGTACTTCGTCAACGATTACCAGCTGGGTTGCAACGTCCATACCCATCTTTACCATAGCGGTGGTAATACCGTTGTGGTGAGCAAAGGTGTAACCGGCAGTGTCGTTGTTGCTGTTGATGTAGATAGCGCCAATCTTGAAATC
>JAZRGQ010000024.1:0-4125 GCA_045644405.1 Faecousia sp. | reverse complement strand
TACGATTCCTTTGATAAGGTGCTGTTCTCTGCCGACGGTTTCGGTAAGTTCGGCGCGCTGGACGTGGACGAGCCCTGGGATTGCGAGGCGCGCCGCTACTACATCGGCATCGTGGGTAAGTACGGCAAGCAGGTGCAGAACATTCTGAAGGTAGCGGCAACCCTGGACATTCAGATTATCTGCCCGCTGCACGGACCGGTGCTGACCGAGAATCTGGGTCATTATATCCATCTGTATGACCTGTGGTCCAGCTATACTCCCGAAACCGAGGGCGTTGTGATTGCCTACACCTCTGTTTACGGACACACCAAAGAAGCGGTGGAACTGCTGGAAAAGGAGCTGAAAGGCAGAGGCGTACCCGAAGTGGTGGTACACGATTTGGCGCGGACAGATATGGCAGAGGCGGTAGAGGACGCATTCCGCTACGATACGCTGGTGCTGGCAACCACCACCTACAATGCCGACGTCTTCCCCTATATGCGCACCTACCTGGATAAGCTGACCGAGCGCAGCTACCAGAACCGCACTGTGGCGTTTATGGAAAACGGCTCCTGGGCGCCCACTGCCAACAAGGTGATGAAGCAGAAGCTGGAAGGCTCCAAAAATCTGACCTACGCCCAGAATGAGGTTACTGTTCTGTCTGCGTTGAATGAAACCAGCATTGCCCAGGTCAAGGCGCTGGCAGAGGAGCTGGCGGCATCTTATACACCGGTGCAGGTGCAGGACGATTATATCGACCCCACCGCCCTGTTTAACATCGGTTACGGTCTTTACGTGGTTACCTGCAACGATGGCAATAAGGACAACGGCCTGATTGTCAATACAGTTACACAGGTTACCAATACCCCCAACCGTGTTGCGGTAACTGTCAACAAGCTGAACTGGTCCTGCAATGTGATTGCAAAGACAGGTCTGTTAAATGTCTCCACCTTGTCGCAAGATGCGCCCTTTAAGCTGTTCGAGCATTTTGGCTTCCAGTCCGGCGCAGATGTGGATAAATTCGCCGATTTTGCCCAGACCCAGCGTTCCAGCAACGGACTGCTGTTTTTGGATAAACACGCAAACAGCTATATTTCCTGCAAGGTGATTCAGACCATTGACCTACAGACCCATCTGATGTTTATTTGCGATGTAACCCAGTGCGTCAAGCTCAGCGACGCGGAGACGATGTCCTACACCTACTACCAGAAGTACGTGAAGCCTGCCCCGGAAACGGAAAAGAAGGGCTTTGTGTGTAAGGTTTGCGGCTGGGTGTACGAGGGCGATACACTGCCGGAGGACATTGTGTGTCCGCTGTGTAAGCACGGCGCCGCCGACTTTGAACCGCTAAAGTAAAAACGAAAACAGCAGGGCGCGCGCCCTGCTGTTTTTTTGCAGATTCAAACAGATTTGCCAGCTGTGCAGCTTATTCTGTGAAGGTATATCTTAAGAAATTGCCGCTACCATCGCCGGTGGTAATGACGGTATCACCGCCTGTATTTTTGGAAATGTCAATAATAGGGAATCTGCCGTTTTCTTTGACGTATGCTTCGGGGCTGTCTGCTTCGACTTCAATCAGTTCTTTTTTTGCATACTGTGCGCCGCCGCAGGAATTGATATCTTCAATAAAGACTTCGTATTCATTCATATTAAGGTATCTCCTTGTAAGATAAATTTTGAGGAAAAACTGTGTGTTCGGCGCTTCCAGATTGTTGCTTTGCCGATAAAATACCATTTTTCTCTTAGGAACATAGATGCTCTCCAGTTCGTAAGTAAGTTAACACCATTATATTTTAACAACAGCAGAAAAGCAAGAATCGTATTTCAAATACCGGAGTTTCACTTTATAAAGCGACCGATAGAATTGCAGGCTTTGACAGTAGCATTTTTTCTTTTGGTATGCTACAATGAAAAAAATGATACAGGAGGGAGCTTATGGAACTGGGCGAGCGCATTTACCGCGAAAGAACAGCCGCCGGACTGTCCCAGCGACAGCTGTGCGGCGAGCAGATTACCCGCAATATGCTGTCCCAAATTGAAAACGGCGCAGCCCGTCCCTCTCTGGATACCTTGCGCTATCTTGCGCAGCGGCTGGGAAAGCCGGTGAGTTACTTTCTGCAGGAGGCGGCGCTTCCCAATCAGCAGCTGATGCAACAGCTGCGCCAGGCAACACCGGAGCAGGCGCTGCAGTTGCTGCCGGAGTATCAAGGACCGGACCCGGAGTTTGACCGGGAGTGTAAGCTTCTGGAGGCAAGCGCTTGTATTTTATTGGCAGAGCAGGCGATTGAAAACGGAAAAACCGGCTATGCCCGCAGCCTTCTGGACAGGGCAAAAGCTGCCGGCGGAGAAACGCCCTACTACACACAGGAAATGGAACGGCGCAGACTGCTGCTGTGCCACAGAGCAGGGGAGTCGGCAAAGGAAATCGTCGATGGTTTGCCGGATATCGGGCAGGAGCTGCTGCTGCGGGCGCAGGCTGCGCTGCAAAATGGCGACAGCCAGAGCTGTATGGCGTATTTGCAGGCGATACAAAACCGCGACAGTGTGTACTACGAATGGACAGGCTACGCGCTGGAACAGCAGGGGCAGTATGAAAAGGCGGTGGCCGCCTATCTGCAGTGCGGTGATTTGCCGCGGCTGTACTCCCATCTGGAAAACTGCTATCAAAAGCTGGGAAATTATGAGCAGGCGTATGCCTATGCCTGCAAACAACGGAAGTAAGCGAGGAACGGGTTTTGAAAAAATGGATTTTTATTGAAGTAGTTGTGCTGGCGGTACTGCTGGTGGTGGCAGTGGTGGTCTGCGCCGGTCTGGCGGAGCAGGCATTTGCGCCGGAGGGTACAGACAGCGCTCCTACCGAAACAGAAACCGTTTCGGTGGAAACTACAGAGCCTGCGCCTACCTGGCTGGTGCTGCCGGAGGAATACGAGCTGACCTGCCAGCAGTATTTTGTGTACGATTGCGATGCCGGCGCCTTCGTTGATCAGTCTGCGCCGGAAACAGAGCGGGTCTATCCTGCCAGCATTACAAAACTTTTCACTGCCTATGTGGCGCTGCAGTATCTGCCTGCCAAGACGGTGCTGACTGCTGCCGAGGAACTGGAAATGGTGGTGTGGGGCTCCTCTGTGGCAGAACTGAAGCAGGGTGATTGTCTGACAGCAGAGCAGCTGGTAGAGGCGATGCTGCTGCCCAGCGGTAACGATGCTGCCCACGTGCTGGCGGCGGCAGCGGGGCGTGTTATTGCCGCCGATGAGAGTCTGTCTGCGGCAACCGCGGTGGACGTATTTATGGAGCAAATGAACAAGCAGGCGCAGCAGCTGGGAATGACCGGTACCCACTTTGTCAATCCCGACGGCATTCACGATGGCGAGCACTATATGAGCTTTGCCGATTTGGCAAAGCTGGGCAAGCTGTCAATGGAAAATGCCACCGTTATGAAGTACGCCTCTGTGGGAAAGGAAACGGTAGAGCTGCAGGAAGGACCGGTGGTCTGGGAGAATACCAACGCGCTGATTCAGCCGGATTCCAAGTACTACTGCCCCTATGCGGTGGGCTTGAAAACAGGACAGACGCCCTCCGCCGGCAGCTGTCTACTGTCTGCGTTCCGTACGGAGGAACAGAATCTGATTATCGGCGTATTTGGCTGCCCGGAGGTGGAGGACCGGTTTGCAGACACCTTGCACCTGCTGAACAAAACGCTGGGAATTGTAGCGCCTGCTACCTATTGATTGCAATAAAAAAGCGGTTGTCTTTCAGGACAACCGCTTTTTATTTAGTATTCACGAATGACAGCCTTTACAAGACCGATAAGCTCTGCTTCACTGCCGTCAATCGGAGTGTAAGCAGGATTTTCCGGCATCAGCAGTACCTGACCGTCTTTCCGGTGCAGCCGTTTGACGGTGGCTTCATCGCCAATGCGCGCCACTACGATTTGCCCGTCATCGGCAGTCTGCTGAGGGCGGATTACCACTTTGTCGCCGTCCAGAATACCGGCGTTAATCATACTGTCGCCCTTTACCCGCAGGGCAAAGCATTTCGGATCGCCCTCCCAGGGAATGGTACCTTCCTGATTTTCCACAGCCAGAATGGGCATACCGGCGGTAACCACGCCGACTACCGGAATATGCCCCGGCCGCTGGGTGGTAA
>JAZRGQ010000023.1:0-4978 GCA_045644405.1 Faecousia sp. | reverse complement strand
CAGCTCCATCGTAGCCTTCTTTTGATGCTCGTGCAGGCCTTCGTTCCAAATTGTTACATTCATATTAAAACGTAATTACAGCGCCTTCAGCTCTTCCTTGTTGTCCCAAACCTTCTGGACAGCAGCAATGAACTTATCCAGTTCAGACTTTTCTGCCAGCAGGAATCTGTGGGGAATACCCATGAATTCCTTTTGGAAAGCATACTCAACCACAGGTGTGTTGTAGCGGGCAGGATTGATCATCTGGCAGTACTCATCGCTCAGCTTATGGGTCTTCTTGCTGAAGGGACGGTACAGGAAGCTATCGGTCAGAGGCACATAGGGCTTATTCAGCTCGATGGAGTTTTCCATTTCGGCGCGGACAGCGCGGATAAATGCCATTCTATCTACGCCCCACTGCTCGGGCTTAAACTTAATGGGCAGCCAGTAAATGCACTGCTGTGTGATTCTGTCATCGTGACGCAGGAAGCCCAGACCGGGAATGTGCTGCAGCTTCTCTTCCAGATACTTTTCGCTCTCCATGCGCTTTTCAATCTGCGCCTGCAGACGGCTCAGCTGGGCAATACCCACAGCGGCAGCAAATTCGCTGGGACGGAAGTTGCCGCTCTGTGTGCTAACCTTTTCGCCTTCTTCATTGATCACTTCACGGCCGCAGGACTTCATAGACTGCAGACGGTAGTAAATCTTGGGATCGTTGGTAACCACGATGCCACCCTCGCCGGTATTCATAACCTTGGAGGACTGAAGGCTGAAGGAGCCGGCGTCGCCGAAGGTGCCAACCCGCTTGCCCCGCCACTCGGAGCCGTGCTGATGGGCGCAGTCTTCCAGAACCTTCAGGTTATGACGCTTTGCGATGTCCATAATCGCGTCCATATCGCAAACGCGGCCGTACAGGTGCACAGGGATAATGCAACGTGTCTTAGAGGTAATTGCCGCTTCGACTGCTGCAGGGTCGATGGTATATGTATCGGGGTCAATGTCAACCAGAACAGGAACAGCATTCACGTCCAGAACGGAAGATGCGGTTGCCTGCCAGGTGGAAGCGGGTACGATAACCTCGTCGCCGGGGCCGATGTCCATTGCTTCCAGAGCCAGCTTCAGAGTATGGGTACCGTTGGTAACCATCACACCGTACTTAGCGCCGCAAAACTCTGCAAACTTCTGTGCAAACTCTTCCTGCTTCTGACCGTTGATGCCCCAAACGCCGCTGTTCAGCGCTTCCATCAACTGGTCAACTTCTTCCTGACCGTAGATAGGCCATGCAGGGAATTCGCCCTTACCAATGGGAGTGCCGCCGAAAATTGCTAATTTACTCATAATAAAATCCTCCTGTAATACTACATACGATTTTTAACATACTTTTGAAAGTACACCTACATCATAGCCAATCCTGCATCGAAACGCAATGTAAATTCCAAAAAAAATGATGTAAATATCCCAAATTCAGTGGCTGTTCCGGTACTGAGTGGGGCTGATGCCTGTGGATTTCTTGAACACCTTGCAAAAATGGTACTGATCATAATAACCCAGCAGCTCTGCAATTTCCTTCACCCGCAAATCGGTTTGCCTCAGCAGCTCCTTTGCCCGGGTAATTCTGCTGTTGTTACAAAAGCTCATTGCGGTCTCTCCCGTAACGTCCTTAAAAATCTGGTTGAGGTAATACACGCTCATACCCGTATAAGAAGCCAGCTCTCCCAAATCCACATTCTGCCCCTGCAGTTCCTGAATGTGCCGGACCACATCCTTCACCACCGATTTGCGCCACTGCTGGGCGTCCATCGGCTTATTGGCCTTTTTCAACTCCTGGGCAATCACCAGGAGATTTTGCAGCATATAGCACTTGAGTAAATCGGAGGGCTCTGCGCCGGTTTCGGTCAGTTCATTAAGCACTTCATCGGAGCGCAGCTTACACCATATCGGCTCCAGCTGCAGATTTCTACCCATAAAAATCTCAAAATGATTCTCGCCCTTGACACCGGAAATGTGCAAGGACATACCGCTTTGGATAATCCACAGCACAACGCCGTCTACTCCCCGCAGCGCCAGTTCATTGTGATATACATTCGGCGGTATTATCACAGCCTGCCGTTTTTCCAGCCGAATCAGCCTGTCATTGAGCTGCAGGTGCATACTTCCGTCAATCACCCAGCAAATCTCATAACGGTCTGCGTGCTTTGTCAGCGGCATATGGGCAATCAAATCCTGCTGGCGGGAAAAATCCACCGGAGGCTGTTCCGGCTGGGCGCAATCGCTTTCCAGCAGCCACTGGTCGGAAAAATTGCTCTTAACATATTCAATTAAATCCGAAACAATTGCCAGTACGTCTGTATAATTGTTATACACCTCTGCTGCCCCCTTCTGCTATACTCGTTATTTATATTGTAGCAGAAATTTCCGCAACTACAAGGTTTTTCTTTTTTTTTTGCAAAAAAATGCAGCCATCGACGTTTCCGTCGATGGCTGCATTGCGTTTACTTTACGTCGGGAAGCTGCGCAAAGCCTTGCTCCAGCTCTGCATCGGCAGGAATATAATCTTCCATTTTTCCGTCGTGGAATTTTTCGTAAGCATACATGTCGAAGTAGCCGGTGCCGGTCAAGCCGAAGACGATGGTCTTTTCTTCGCCTGTCTGCTTGCAGCGCATTGCCTCATCGATTGCCACCTTAATGGCGTGGGAGCTTTCCGGTGCAGGCAAAATGCCTTCTACCCGGGCAAACGCCTCTGCAGCGGCAAACACTTCTGTCTGGCAGACCGATACCGCCTCCATCAGTCCGTCTTCATACAACTGGGACAAGGTGGAGTTCATTCCGTGGTAACGCAGTCCGCCGGCGTGGTTGGCAGCAGGGATAAAGTTGGAACCCAGAGTATACATTTTTGCCAGCGGGCAAACCATTCCGGTGTCGCAGTAATCGTATACATACTTACCTCTGGTCAACGTGGGGCAGGACGCAGGCTCAACCGCGATAAAGCGGCAGTCCAGCTCACCCTTGATTTTCTTGCCCATAAAGGGGGCAATCAAGCCGCCCAGATTGGAGCCGCCACCGGCGCAGCCAATCATAATATCCGGCTTAATATCGTATTTTTCCATCGCCGCCAGAGTTTCCATACCGATGATTGACTGATGCAGCATCACCTGATTCAGCACGCTGCCCAGCACATAGCGGTAGCCCTCTGTTTTCGACGCCTTCTCCACAGCCTCGGAAATGGCGCAGCCCAGGCTGCCGCCGGTATTGGGGTGCTGGGCAAGAATTTTTCTGCCCACTTCCGTCTGCTCCGAAGGAGAGGGGGTAACGGAGGCGCCGTATGTACGCATCACCTCACGGCGGAAAGGCTTCTGCTCGTAAGAGCATTTGACCATATATACCTGGCAGTCCAGTCCCAGATAAGAGCACGCCATCGACAACGCCGTACCCCACTGACCTGCGCCGGTCTCCGTTGTTACACCCTTAAGACCCTGCTTTTTTGCATAGTAAGCCTGGGCAATAGCAGAATTCAGCTTATGGCTGCCGGAGGTGTTGTTGCCTTCAAATTTATAGTAAATCTTTGCCGGTGTCTGCAGCTTTTCTTCCAGACAGTAGGCTCTGACCAGCGGAGAGGGCCGGTACATTTTGTAAAAATCGCGAATTTCATCAGGAATGGGAAAATAAGCTGTGGTATCGTCCAGCTCCTGATGCACCAGTTCCTTACAGAACACTTCCTCCAGCTCCTGCGCCTGCATAGGCTTATGGGTCTGGGGATTCAGCAGAGGCGCAGGCTTATTGACCATATCTGCGCGCAGATTGTACCACGCCTTCGGCATCTCACTTTCTTCCAGATAAATTTTGTAGGGAATCTTTTCCATTTTACAGTCTCCTTTCCAAAACTGGCTGCGGGGCAAAAGAAAAACCTGCCCCAGTTTATCGCTGGGACAGGAACATATCCTGCGGTGCCACCCGGCTTGACGTACAACCGTACGCCCACTTTCTGTATGCTGACACATACCGGCTCTGGTTACGGAAAGCCACTCCGGCGCACATACTCAGGCAGCGCCCTTTCTGATTGCCCTCAGAAGTCCATTCAACATCTTATTTCCTGCCGCGCTTCCACCAACGGCGGCTCTCTATCAGGAAAGCGAAGATGCCTACTCACTCTTCCTCTACGGTTTACCCGATTATAGCACGGGGCTACTTTACTTGTCAACCCTGGGATTGCAGCGCGGTCAGAATTTCTCCGCAATCGGAAAGCACCAGATGGGGCTTTTCCTGAGAGTCTGCCAGAATTTCCGGCGTTGTCTCACCGCTCATCACCAGAATTGCGGTTATGCCGGCGTTCAGTCCGGCGCAAATATCTGTGTAAATCCGGTCGCCTACCACCGCTGTCCGGTCTGCAGGGAAGCCGGTTTTTTCCATCGCCAGCCGGGGCATCAAGGGGCTCGGCTTACCAATCACCACCGGACGTTTTCCGGTGGCATTGAAAATCATCTGGCAAACGCTGCCGCAATCCGGCACGCTGCCAAACTCTGTGGGACACACATAGTCCGGATTGGTGGCAATATAAGGAATGTCCGGATTTGTAAGCAGCAGACGGCATACGTCCTCCAGCTTCCGGAAGGTCAGCTCCGTATCAAAGCCCATAACAATACACTCCACCTGCTGCAAATCGGCAGTTACGGTAAAGCCCTCCCCTTCCAGTTCCTGCGCCAAAGACGCCGTGCCGCAAACATACAGCCGTTTGCCCGGGTGATGGGCTTTCAGGTAATGGGCAGTAGCCTGAGAGGAGGTAATAAAGTCCTCAACCGTTGCCCCGATTCCCATACCCGCCAGCTTTTTGACGTAATCTTGCACACTTTTGGAGGAGTTATTGGTCATAAACAGATACTTACGGCCTGTGGCGCGGATTTTTTCCAGCAAAGGCGCTGTAAAGGGGTATAATTGATTGCCCAGATACAGCGTGCCGTCCATATCAAACAAAAACAACTCTATGCTTTGTAAAATTGTTTCG
>JAZRGQ010000022.1:0-2264 GCA_045644405.1 Faecousia sp. | reverse complement strand
TGCCTGGCAAATTGGGCACTGTAGATATTTCGCTTTTTCCGTTCTGCAATCATATTTTCAGCCTGCTCGATGAAAGCTTTTCGAAAATGAACAAGGAATACGAGATTATCGGGCTGCATTGGCGTGGCGGCGAAAATGACGTAACTGCGGCGAGCGAATACTTAGCACAAAATCTCGAGAAAATATATGTAAGAATTCTGGGAGAGTTTAATCGTATTTTGGGCGCACCTCCGATTGTATTGCATAAAATCGTCTGTACGGATCGTATGAATGATATGGATCCCACAGGACAACACCTTAAAAATATGCACTATATGAACGAAGTGTTTGAGAATCTGCAGAAAAGCCATAAGAACATTTCTGCATTTGACCCGCGCACAGCGCCGCAATATATTCCTGATGTGCGGGGAAACGGATTATTTATGGAAGATGCGGTGCATTTTACCCCGCAAGTCAATATGTGGATTGCTGAAAGCATTTTGCGCAAATACGGTGATATCTAAATTGGCGCAACTTGCCGGAAAAGGACCGCCCGGACGGGTGGTCTTTTCTTTTGCTCCGGCGTGCAAAGCAAGCAGATGTTACGAATGGTATCGTGACATATAAAAGCGCAGCTGCTATAATAAAAGGCATAAAATCTGGAGGTGCGGTTATGACGTTTGGTGAGAAACTCAAAAAAATCAGAACAGACAGCGGATTTACTCAGGAAGAGCTTGCTCAGGCGCTTTATGTATCCCGCGCTGCCATTTCTAAATGGGAATCCGGCAGAGGATATCCCAATATAGACTCACTGAAAGAGATAGCAAAGCTTTTTGGGGTTACGATTGATGCGCTGTTATCCGGGGATGAGCTGCTGAGCATCGCGGAAGAAGATACCAGACAAAAAGAAAGCCATATTCGGGATTTGGTATTCGGCTTACTCGATTGCTGTGTTGCAATGTTTTTCTTCCTGCCGTTTTTTGGGCAGAAAGCCGGCGGGTCAATACAGGAAGTGCCACTGTTATCCCTTTCTGAAATTGCGACCTATTTGCAGATTGCATATTTCGCAGTGGTAATTGCAATTATCGGGGCGGGAATCACAACTCTTGCTCTGCAGAACTGCCGTAAAGCTTTCTGGATAAGGAACAAAAGAAAAGTATCATTGATATTGAATGCTGCAGGCGCCCTTCTTTTTATTATAAGTTCGCAACCGTATGCAGCGGCGCTGCAGTTTATATTTCTGGCAATAAAAGTGGTAATGCTGATAAAATGGCAGTGATACGGAAAGTATCATAGCTGCGACACAAGGTTTCTTGCAGCTGTTAAAACCTCCTTTTAAAATGCGCTTAGGCGAGAGCCAAAACAAACAGGAGGTTGAACAAATGAAAAAAGAAAACCGGAGAGGCTTTTGCGCCCCGATATGTATAACTGCGGCATTCCTGCTATGGACGGTGGCTGTGCGGTTTATTGATGTTGCGGCAATAGGCCCGGGGGAATCTACAGTGGGGTTTGCGACGATAAATCAGTTCGCACATAACCTTACCGGTGTGCATATGTCATTGTATACCATTACGGACTGGCTGGGGCTGGTGCCTATCGGTTTTGCAATGGGATTTGCGCTGCGCGGCCTTTGCCAGTGGATAAAGAGAAAACACCTCTTAAAAGTAGATTACAGCATTTTTGTCCTTGGTGGATTCTATATTGCCACGGCGGCAGTATATATCTTCTTTGAGAGGGTTGTTATAAACTACAGGCCTGTGCTGATAAACGGATATTTGGAAGCGTCATATCCGTCGTCGACAACTATGCTCGTAATGTGTGTGATGCCGACAGCAATTATGCAGCTGAATTCCCGTATTAAAAATGCCACAAGCAAACGGTGGGTTCGTTTTGTAATAATGGCGTTTATTGCGTTTATGGTAGTCGGCAGATTTGTTTCTGGCGTGCATTGGTTTACCGACATCGTAGGCGGAGCATTAGTAAGCGCAGGACTTGTGCTGCTGTACCGTACTATCATCAACCTGAAAGAAGGATAAAACCCAGCATCGCCGGTGGTGTTGGGCGTATAGGCGCGCTTTGACTGCACATATTATCTTTGGTGATAGTATGATGTCTATTTGGGAAGAAAATGCGCAGCTGCCCCGGTTTCCGCAGCTGGATACAGATTTGCGTACAGATGTGCTGGTTATTGGCGGCGGTCTGGCGGGGCTTTTGTGCGCCTGGAGCTTAAAATGCGCCGGTGTAGATTGTGCGCTAATTGAGCAAGACCGGATTATGCGCGGTGT
>JAZRGQ010000021.1:0-15279 GCA_045644405.1 Faecousia sp. | reverse complement strand
CGAAAACTCCATTTGCTGCTGCCTGCAACGCGGGGTCGGGCAATATAGGGAATATAGCAGGTGTTATAGCCAACCCAGGCGAAGATGCCCTTGGAAAAGCGATGATATTCACCCAGAGTCAGAATGCTGTCTGCAACGCTGCGGCGGAATGTGCGGAAATCGCTGGCATCGGATTTGAGCTGAATGTCGGAGAGCCGGTTAATCAGGGAATAGAAATTCTTCTTAAAGAATGACAAAAGCTTTCCTTCACCGCGTCTGTCCTGATAGGCAGCAACCACATCGTATTCAGGCTTTTCGTCCAGAATTTGCACCATTTCCAGTACGGTTTCCGGACGTTGCTGCAGGTCTGCATCAATTAGACAAACATATTCGCCCACAGACTGCTGCAAGCCGGCGTAGATGCCTGCTTCCTTGCCGAAGTTACGGGAGAAGCTGACAACCTTAACCGGGCATTTTTGCGTTTGATACAACTTTCTGAGCTCGTGCAGCGTGGCGTCTTTACTGCCATCGTCCACGAAAATAAGCTCATAGGAAAAGCCGCAATTTGCGAAAGCGTCAATAGCTGCCTGTTGGAATGCAGCTACATTTTCTGCCTCATTATAGCAGGGTACAATCAACGAAAGTTTCATAGGCTTCCTCACTTAATAAAATACCTAGTTTTATTATACTCAATTAATGTTTTCCGTCAAGATACAGATGAAAACAGGATTGACAGAACGCATAAAATATGATACCTTAGTTGCGTTATTTAATATGCGTTGATGAGGAGTTTTTGCAATTATTGCCTTTTAGAGAGCGCGTGGCAGGTGAAAACGCGCAGGGAAGTTGCAGACTGTCGCCTCGGAGCAGATCTTCTGAACATAAGTAGGGAGATCCGGTGCAGCCCGTTATAGCGAAAAGAGTGTCCGGTATATTCCGGAAAATCAGGTGGTACCGCGGAATTTTTCGCCCTGAGCCTTTGGCTTAGGGCGTTTTATATTTTTACGAGGAGTGTTAATCTATGATGAAAGAGCTTCCTAAGGTGTATGAGCCCCAGCAGGTGGAATCTGACATTTATAAGATGTGGGAAACTAACGGCTATTTTAAGCCGAATATGCCCAAAACTGCCAAGCCCTTTACAATTGTAATGCCGCCCCCCAATGTAACAGGTCAGCTGCATATGGGCCACGCAATGGACGTAACATTGCAGGATACCCTGATTCGTTTTAAGCGTATGCAGGGATACAACGCCCTGTGGGTGCCCGGTGTGGACCACGCAGGCATTGCAACCCAAATCAAGGTTGAGGAGGAGCTGCGTAAGGAAGGCTTAACCCGCTATGACTTAGGCCGAGAGAAGTTCCTGGAAAAGGTTTGGGACTGGAAGCACAAGTACGGCAACCGCATTGTTGTGCAGCAGAAAAAATTAGGCGCTTCCTGCGACTGGGATCGCGCCCGTTTCACAATGGACGAAGGCTGCTCCGCCGCAGTACGTGAGGTGTTTGTATCTCTGTATGAAAAGGGACTTATTTACAAAGGCAGCCGTATTATCAACTGGTGTCCTCATTGTGTAACTGCGCTTTCCGATGCGGAAGTAGAGTACGTGGATAAGCCCGGCCATCTGTGGCACATTCGCTATCCTCTGGTTGACGGAACAGGCTCTGTAGTTGTGGCTACCACCCGTCCGGAAACAATGCTGGGTGATACCGGCGTGTGCGTAAATCCTGCTGACGAAAGATATACGGATATTGTAGGCAAGAAGGTGCTTCTGCCGCTGGTAAACCGCGAGATTCCTGTTGTAGCAGACGATTATGCGCAGATGGAATTCGGTACAGGCTGTGTTAAGATGACGCCTGCCCACGACCCCAACGATTTCGAGGTTGGCCTGCGTCATAATCTGGAAGTAATTCGCGTATTGGACGATAATGGCGCTGTTAACAGCTACGGCGGTAAATACGAGGGTATGGACCGTTACGAGGCAAGAAAGGCCATTGTTGCCGAGCTGGAAGCACAGGGCTACCTGGTTAAGATTGAAGACCACGCCCACAACGTTGGCACCTGCTATCGCTGCCACAACGATGTAGAGCCTATCATCTCCGCGCAGTGGTTTGTAAAGATGAAGCCTCTGGCTGAGGAGGCTATCCGCGTCGTTAAAGAAAACGAAACAAGATTCGTTCCTGACAGATTCAGCAAAACCTATCTAAACTGGATGGAAAATGTGCGGGACTGGTGCATTTCCCGTCAGCTGTGGTGGGGTCATCAGATTCCTGCCTGGACTTGCGAGGAATGCGGTCATATTACAGTTTCCCGTGAGGACGCCTGCAAGTGTGAGAAGTGCGGAAGTGTAAACATTCAGCGAGACCCCGACGTGCTGGACACTTGGTTTAGCTCTGCGCTGTGGCCTTTTGAGACACTGGGTTGGCCGGAGGAAACGGAAGACCTTTCCTATTTCTATCCCACAGATGTTCTGGTTACCGGCTATGATATTATCTTCTTCTGGGTGTCCAGAATGATTTTCTCCGGCTGCGCATATACCGGAAAAACCCCGTTCCACACGGTGCTTATTCACGGTCTTGTGCGTGATGATAAGGGCAGAAAAATGAGTAAATCTCTGGGCAACGGCATTGACCCGCTGGAGATGATTGAAAAGTACGGCTGCGATGCGCTGCGTATGAATATGGTAACCGGCAACTCTCCCGGAAACGATATGCGTTTTTATGTGGAGCGTTGCGAGGCAATGCGTAACTTTGCAAACAAACTGTGGAATGCCAGCCGTTATGTAATGATGAATCTGGGCGAAGATGCAAAGAATCAGCTTCCTGCTACAGAAGAACTGACGATTGCTGATAAATGGGTGCTTTCCAAGCTCAACACCTTGATTGCCGAGGTAACAGAGAACTTTGAAAAGTACGAATTGGGCGTTGCTGTTTCGAAGGTGTATGACTTCATCTGGGATACCTACTGCGACTGGTATATTGAACTGACCAAGGCGCGCCTGTACAGCGAAGACGCACAGCAGAAGAATGTTGCGCTGCAGGTGCTTGTGTACGTGCTCGACCAGACTCTGCGCCTCCTGCACCCGTTTATGCCCTTTATTACCGAGCAGATATGGCAGAGCATTCCTCACCAGGGCGAAGCTCTGATTGTCGCCCAGTGGCCTCAGTACAAGAAGGAACTGGACTTCAAGGCAGAGGCCGAGCTGATGGAATCTGTTATGGAGGCAATTCGCGCAATTCGTAACCGCAGAGCGGAAATGAATGTGCCGCCCTCCAAGAAAGCCAATCTGTATGTGCTTACCGGTAAGCCTAACATCTTCATCGAAGGCACAGGCTTTATCCAGCGCCTTGCCTATGCAGATACGGTTACAATTCTTGAAAAAGAGCCGGAGAATCTGAATGGTATGGTGTGCTGTACTACCGGAATCGCAAAGCTGTATATCCCTATGGGAGAGCTTGTGGACGTTGCAAAGGAACTGGAGCGAATTGAGAAAGATCTGGAGAAGGGCAGGAAGAATCTTGCGTCTTTGGAAGCAAAGCTCAACAATGAAAACTTCACTTCCCGCGCACCGGAAGCGGTAGTTGCGGATATTCGTCAGAAGGCGGAAAAAGCAAGAGAACTGCTTGTTCAGCTGGAGCAAAGCCAGGCAGCGCTTAAGAGCTTGTAATGTAAAACATATATAGAGTGCAAATCATTGATTTGCACTCTATTTTTTTATGTTCGCATTTCCGACTGCAAATGTAAAAAAGTGATTATATACTTAGAGAACACACAAGAAGGAGGGTAATTATGCAATTTACAAGCTATCTGCAAAATGGAAAACTCACAGTGGCTTTAACAGGCGAAATAGACCACCATCGGGCAAAAACCTGTATGAATGCTATCACAGGAAAAATCGAGGCATATACGCCGAAAATCTGCGTTTTGGATTTTCAAGAGGTTACCTTTATGGATTCCTCCGGTATTGCGGTTGTGATTAACACTTTACGGCAAATGAATCGCCTCGAAGGAAAATTGATATTAGCAGGGCTAAACAATCAACCAATGAAAGTGTTCCGGACCTCCGGAATCGATAAACTAGTGGAATTACAGGAGGCAGTACTATGAAATTTGAAAACTATATGACACTTGAATTTCCCAGCAAGTCCAATAATGAAGGCTTTGCAAGGTCAGCGGTTGCCTGCTTTGCCGCGCAGATGGACCCAACAATGGAAGAACTGGGCGATATTCGCACCGCGGTTTCTGAGGCGGTTACAAACTGCATTGTTCACGGCTATCCGGACCAGCTGGGTATTATCAGTGTTCGCTGCAGAATCCTGAAAGGAAATATCCTGGATATTGTAATTAAGGACAGAGGTGTGGGGATTGAGAATATAGAGCAGGCGAGGAAGCCTATGTTTACTACCGGCGGTGCTGAGCGCAGTGGTATGGGCTTTACCATAATGGAAAGCTTTATGACAAGCTTCGACGTAACATCGGTACCGGGAAAAGGAACTTGCGTACATATGCGCAGAAGAATTCAACGGCGCAAATGAGCAGGATTGAGGAGTTAATTCGTCGCAGTCAATCGGGCGACGAGGAGGCAAGAGAGGCGCTGGTTGTAGAAAACGCAGGACTGATTTGGTCGGTGGCGCGGCGTTTCCTAGGCAGAGGCGTAGAGTCCGATGATTTATACCAGTTGGGCTGCCTGGGATTCTTAAAAGCGGTAGATGGATTCGATTTGGAGTTTGGCACCCAGTTTTCAACCTATGCTGTACCTAAAATTTCCGGAGAAATCCGGCGGTTTTTGCGTGATGACGGCTCGGTAAAGGTTTCAAGAGGCTTAAAAGAACGGTCAGCTGCCATTCGCATAGCGCAGAATAAACTAACCGTAACCCTGGGCAGAGACCCGACGATCAGTGAACTTGCGCAGCAAACAGGGTTTACACCGGAGGAAATAGCTGTAGCCGAAAATGCGATGTCTTTTGTTGAGTCGATTCAGCAGGGAGTAGGGGACGATGGATTCAGTCTTGAAAACATTCTCTCTGACACAGAGACTGAGGAAACACTTGTTGAAAAAATGGCGCTGCGGCAGGCAATCGCACGATTACCCCAGAGAGAGGGCACGGTTATACAGTTGCGCTACTTTCACGGACTGACCCAGGAAAGAGTGTCCAGGGTGCTGGAGGTCAGCCAGGTGCAGGTATCAAGGATTGAAAAAAAGGCGCTTGCCAGATTGCGGGAATTTATGCGCGAGTAGCGGTATTTTTGGAATTTAATCTTTACCTTTGTCAAAAAATAGAGTAAAATAGAAGCATCAAAAACTTCTAGCAGGTGCTTCTATGAATGAACAAATGATAACGCGTTTTATTAACGCCAGAAAAGCTTATATAAATGCGAATTTTCAGAATCTGAATCCGATGCAGCGCGAGGCGGTAATGACTACCGACGGGCCTTTGCTGCTGCTGGCCGGCGCCGGTTCCGGAAAGACAACGGTGCTAATTAACAGAATTGCAAACCTAATCCGCTTCGGCTGCGGAAGCGACAGCTGCCGCGTGCCGGACATAATCGAAGAAGATGACGTGTTGTTTCTGGAAGGTATAAACGCCGATTCTACCCCGGAAGAAAAGCAGCGGGCTGACTATTTGTGTGCGGAGGACGCTGTTGCACCCTGGAGCATTCTGGCAATTACATTTACCAATAAAGCCGCTAATGAGCTGAAAGAACGGCTTACATTAATGCTTGGACCGCAGGGTCAGGACGTTTGGGCAATGACTTTTCACTCTGCCTGCTGCAGAATTCTGCGACGTGAGATTGAACGGCTTGGTTACAGCCGTAATTTTACGATTTATGACACCTCTGACTCAGAACGGGTGATGAAAAACATCATTCAGGATATGGGGCTCGACGATAAAACCTTCCCGGCACGGTATGTTCTGAGTATCATTAGCCGTGAAAAGGATAAGCTGGTCTCTCCTGAGCAGATGCTCCAGCGGATTCAGGACAGCAATGATTTTCGTTTGATGCACGTTGCAAAGGCATATCAGCGCTATCAAAAGCAGCTGAAAGAAAATGATGCCCTTGACTTTGATGACATTATTTTCCAGACAGTGCGTCTGCTGCAGGAACATGAAGATGTCTGCACCTATTATCAGCGCAAATTCAAGTATGTACTTGTGGACGAGTATCAGGACACCAACCACGCCCAGTATCTGCTTACTTCCTTATTGGCAGGCGGATACAAAAATATCTGTGTTGTCGGTGATGATGACCAGAGTATTTACCGTTTCCGCGGCGCTACAATTGAAAATATTCTGAATTTTGAAAAGCAGTATGCCGGCGCGAGAGTGATTCGGCTGGAGCAGAATTACCGTTCCACCCAGACGATTCTCAACGCAGCCAATGCGGTTATCGCCAATAATCTTGGCAGAAAAGGAAAGCGGCTCTGGACGGTAAATGGAGAAGGAAGCCCCATTACTGTCTACGAGGCGGCAGACGAGGCTGCAGAAAGCAATTATGTCGCCGGACAGATTATCTCCCGTTCCAGAGGAAAGAATTTTAAGGACTATGCTGTGCTTTACAGGACAAACGCCCAGTCCAACGCATTGGAATATGCGTTCAAACGCAATGGCATTCCTTATCGGGTGATAGGCGGTATGCGCTTCTTTGACCGGGCTGAAGTCAAGGATATGCTTTCCTATCTTTGCGTAATTCACAACAGGTCCGATGATTTGCGCCTGCGGCGAATTATCAATAACCCCCCGAGAGGGTTGGGCGCAAAGACGCTGGAAACTGCAGATAGGCTTGCGCAGGCGGAAGGGAAGGGGCTTTATCACGTAGTAAGCGACCCCTATTGCTACAGCCCGCTTGAGAAATCTGCAGCAAAGCTTATGCAGTTTACAATCCTGATTGAAGAACTTGCCCAGCTTTTGAATACAGATATTACGCTGCCTGAATTCTATGAGGAGGTAATGCTCCGCACCGGATATATCGCGATGCTGGAGGCAAAACCCACGGAAGAGAATAAGACAAGACTTGAGAATATCCGCGAATTAAAGTCCAGTATTAATGCCTATGTGCAAAATACGGACACACCTACTTTGGCGGGTTTTTTGGAAGAGGTTGCACTGTATACGGATTTGGAGCAGTATGACGAATCCGATGATACGGCGGTGATGATGACAATGCACTCTGCCAAGGGTCTGGAATTTCCCAATGTGTTCCTTGTGGGATTTGAAGACGGCGTATTTCCCGGAATGCGGGCAATCGGTGATGTGGAGGAGATGGAAGAGGAAAGGCGGCTTTGCTATGTGGCAATTACCAGAGCAAAGCAGAATCTTACCATATCATACGCCCGTCAGCGAATGCTTTACGGCCGCACAGAAGCACATCTGCAATCCAGATTCTTGAAAGAGATTCCCGATTCGCTGATAGTTCGCAAAGGCGGCTACTATGTAAGCCAGGAAAACAGCTATGTGCAGCGGTCTTCTGTACCGGCAAGCAAGCCTGCAAAACAGGTAGCAAAGAGCAGTTCTTTCTCCTACACTGCGCCGCAGGAAAAGGCGCAGTATCTGGAGCTGAGCAAAGGCGATATGGTAGTACATACCGCCTTTGGTAAAGGACTTGTGCTTTCTGTTATCAAGATGGGTAATGACGCGCTTTTAGAGATTGCATTCGATAAAATCGGCACAAAAAAGTTGATGGCGAAAACCGCTTCTGCCCATATGAAACGGCAGTCATAATTTATGAAAAGCGGGCATATGTTCCCTAAAGGGGGGATTTTATGCGGCGCTGGGGCAAACGTTTTTTGATACGAATTCTGCTGCTGATTATTTTGATGCTGGCAGGTCTTATATGGTTTCGTGGAAAGTATCACGATGTGATATTCCGTCTGGCGGAAACACAGGTGAAAAACTCCACATCAGACCTCATTAACGATGCTATTGACGATCAGATTGAAACCGGTACAATCCAGTATGACAGAATCGTCTATTTTGAAAAGGATTTGAACGGCAAAATTACCGCGCTGAAGACCAATATGAGTGAAGTTAACCGGCTGAAAACCGACATTCTGAATATCATCAACGATGAAATTCTGGCGCTGGATACTTCAGATTTGGGCATTCAAATTGGCAGCCTGTTCCTGCCGGAACTGTTTTCCGGCCGTGGTCCGTCAATCCCTGTGCAGATTTTATCCATTCGTAATTCAGACGCCTCGTTTCACAGTGATTTTTCAGAAGCGGGCATCAATCAAACCTTGCACAAACTTAATATGCAAGTCAGTGTAGATGTAGCCGTGCTGGTGTTGGGCCGCACAGAAAGCTTTACCGTCGCCAGTCAGGTCGTTGTGGCGGAAACGGTTATTGTGGGTCAGGTACCGGAGGCATTTCTACACACCGGAGGTTAAAATGGAAGCAAAAGAGAGAATCATTCAGCTGACGCAACAATTAAATGACGCCAATTACCGCTACTATGTGCTTGATGACCCGCAAATGCCGGACTTTGAGTATGACCGGCTCTTGCGGGAACTGGAAATTCTGGAGCAGGAGCACCCTGCGCTTGTGGCGGCGGACTCTCCCACGTTGCGGGTTGGCGGACAGGCGTTAAGCAAATTTGAGAAGGTGTCCCACCCAGTGCCGCTTATGAGCCTGCAAGATGTATTTTCCTTAGAGGAGCTTGAGGAGTTTCTCCAGAAAATTCTGCAGGTGAATCCGGATGCTGAATTTACAGTTGAGCCGAAGATTGACGGCCTGTCTGTGGCGCTGGAGTATGTGGACGGTCGCTTTGTCCGCGGCGCTACAAGAGGCGACGGTACGGTAGGTGAGGACGTTACCGAGAATTTAAAGACCATTCCCTCAATTCCTATGGTAATACAGGACGCACCGCCGCATTTGATTGTCCGCGGTGAAGTGTTTATGCCCAAAAAGGTGTTTGAACAGTTGAACGAAAAGCAGGAGCAGGAGGGAAAACCTCTGTTTGCCAATCCCCGTAATGCCGCTGCAGGCTCTCTGCGACAGCTGGATCCAAAGATTGCGGCAAAACGAAGGCTGGATATTCTGATTTTTAATATTCAGCTGGCAGAGGGCGTAACGTTCCGGACCCATATTGAATCTTTGGAATATCTTCGAAAGCGACAGTTTAAGGTGATTTCCAGCCAGCTGTGCAAGGATATTGAAAGCGTCAAAAATCGCATTATTGCCATTAATGAGGAGCGCTCGCTACTCACCTGTGATATTGACGGCGCGGTGGTGAAAGTCAATGCGCTTGAACAGCGGGAACAGTTAGGCAGCACTGCAAAATTCCCTCGCTGGGCAGCTGCGTTTAAGTATCCGCCGGAAATCAAACCGACAATTGTAGAAGACATTGTTGTGCAGGTGGGCAGAACAGGTGTGCTGACACCGAAAGCGGTTGTAAAACCTGTCCGTCTTGCAGGAACTACCGTTACCAACGCTACGCTTCACAATCAGGATTTTATATCAGAAAGAGATATTCGGATAGGGGATACAGTCTATATTCGAAAGGCCGGAGAAATTATTCCGGAGATATTGAACGTTGAATTTTCCTTAAGGCCGGAAGGTACGCAGCCTTACAGACTTCCGACGGCCTGCCCGGTTTGCGGAGCGCCTACGTTGCAGGACGAGGACGGCGCATTTTTGCGCTGTGTTGGCGCCAACTGCCCGGCACAGCTATCCAGAAATATTGCCCATTTTGTTAGCCGCGATGCAATGGACATTGAAGGCCTTGGCGCTGCGATTGTTGACGCGCTGATTTCCCGCGGACTTGTAAAATCTCCTGCAGATATCTATTATTTAACACTCGATGAGTTGAAAAGCCTGTGGCAAAACGGTGAGCAAGCGCCGCAAAAATTGCTGCTTGCCATTGAAAACAGCAAGCAGCAGGATTTAAGCAGATTGATTTACGGTCTGGGAATCCGGCAGGTAGGCGTAAAAACAGGTAAAATTCTCGCTACTACCTTTGGTACGATAGACAACCTGGCCGAAGCCAGTCGCGAGGAATTACAGCAGGTGCCGGATATTGGTGAAATTACTGCGGATTTCATTTGCAAATGGTTTGCACAGCCTCAGGCACAGGAATTGATTGCCCGTTTGCGCCAGGCAGGCGTAAACTTTGAAAGCAAGCGTGTGCTTACAGATACCCGCTTTGCCGGTATGACCTTTGTGCTCACAGGCGCTCTGCAGAAATTTACCCGCGAGGAAGCTACGGAAAAAATTGAGCTGTTTGGCGGAAAGGCATCTGGGTCTGTGTCAAAAAAGACCAGCTATGTGGTGGTCGGAGAAAACGCAGGCTCAAAGGAAAGAAAAGCCAGAGAACTGGGTATTCCAATCCTTTCAGAAGATGAATTCTTAAAGATGTTGCAGTAAAAAACAGGCAGGTACATTGTACCTGCCTGTTTTGCTTTTATAAAGAAAAATCAGAATCCTCGTATTTCTTGAAATCCGGCGCTTTCGGTCTGGGCGGGATTCGCTTACACGGGTCATAATCAAATTTTCTGCAGGCATAATTGATGGAAACGACGCCTTGCTTTACGCACAAAATCTGATCTTCACTCACGCGAGTACCCCAGGCGCAGTAGCTGCAGGATCTGGGAATTCTTTTACGGAACAACATAAAACTGCCCCTTTCGTAATTATGTGCTTTCATTATACAACAATCAGACAGACAATGCTACAACTTTTTTTCTGCGATGTAAAAAGACTATGCAAGCAGCGCCGAGGAAAACCGCGCCCGCCAGGAGGAGCGGGTGCAAAACGTGCCGCTGATTTGGCGAAAACAGCAGCGTTTGTGTAAATACCGCCAGAATAAAACTGAATATGGCCTGCAGGATTTTCCCCGGGAAATATAGCCCTGTTCCGAGGTTTCCGGTTACACCGCAGGTTTGCATACCAACGCAAATGCCGCCGAATCCCAATATTACAGAAGATATTACAAACCGACTCCCCTCACAGGGTAGATTTTGTAATGATACACAGCCGTTTGTTAGTTCTAGTAGCCCTGCAATAAGAGCATATAGTGGCGCGTTCAGTCCGGAAAGAAACCATTTGCTAAGGAATGCAAGCGCTACACGGAACAGAATTACCCAGCCGCAAATGCCGGACATAACCTTGATAGATGTATATAATGCGCCAGGCAGTGATACGGATGCAGGCACGTCCATCTTGCAGTCTGCAGCAGATTCTTTTGGAAGTACTGCGCCAACCAGAATTGCAGAGCCGAAGTGAACCGCCCAGAGCACCCATACAGCGGCTTTATTTTCAAACAATGAACCAATCATACCGAATATAAATGCAGGCCCAGCGTTGCTGCAGAAGCCCAGCAACCGTCTTGCTGTATTACGGTTGATAAAACCCTGCTTCCACGTACTCGCAACCGCTTGCGCGCCAACCGGATACCCACCTAGCAGACTAAGCAGCAGCAATGATTCCGCCCCTGACGGTATGCCGCAGAGCCTGCGCAGCGGATTGAGTAATGCATTTGTTTTTCCAAGCATTGTACCTGTTATTATTGTCGAGAGAAAAATTAACGGAAATAAGGAAGGCACAACTGAAACATTGCATAATACGAGCCCCTCGCTGGCGCCGGATATTCCGGTTTTTGCGTCAAAAATCAACGCAAGCAGACAAAGTATCGATAAGACCGCCATAAATTTGTTTTGCATCTTTTTCATATGCATCACCTCAAAATGAAAATGAGTATCTGGTGAAATTCACTTACACCTAATCATAGAATACTCACAAGGAGGAGATGTTATGAGGCGGAACAGTGGTTTGCTGACAAAGCTGGCGAGCGCTGCAGAACTGGAGCTGGAGTTGCGTCCCAATCTGCCTGTTGTCGAGCTGGCAGGGGAGAATAGAGTGTTAATTGAAAATCATCAGTCTGTTATCGGATATGGCAGACAGGAGATTCGGGTAAAGGTGAACTATGGATTTATAGCAATCAAAGGCGACTGCCTTGAACTGGCAAAACTATCAAAAGAACAGCTGGTAATCGTTGGCAATATCTGCGGTATTGAACTATGCAGGAGGGGTGGATAATGGGCAAAAAGGCCGGCTTAACACATACTGTACTGCAAATTACCAGCGCAGATTTTATTCGCTTGTTTGAAAGTATCAATCAGCTTGGTATTGCCGTGTTCGATGTAAATTATTTAGATGACCTGACAGCTCAAGTCAGCATACACTCCGGCGATGTGAAGGCTGTGCTCGATATTGTCAGCAAGCGGGGAGAATCTTATAAGTTTATCAAGAAAGGAAAGCAAAATTATGTTTTAACCGCGATAAAGCAGCGGAAATTTTTTATTTGCGGTTTGATTTTTCTACTTGCTATAGCGCTGTTTGTCCCAACAAGGGTTTACTTTGTACGCATCGAGGGCAACAAAAACGTACCTGCAAAACAAATTCTACAGCAGGCAGAGCAATGCGGCATTCATTTCGGCGCGTCCCGACGGGCGCTGCGCAGTGAAAAGGTGAAAAACGCCCTTTTGCAACGGATTCCGCAGCTGCAGTGGGCGGGTATTAACACCGCCGGCTGTGTTGCTACAATCAGCGTAAGAGAGAAAGATAAGAAAGAAAATGCAGAATCTGATCGCTATGGGGTAAGCAGCTTAGTTGCTGTAAGAGACGGAATTGTGCAGCAGTTAACTGTTACCGACGGACAGGCAATGTGCAGAATTGGACAAGCGGTAAAGGCCGGTCAAACACTGATTTCCGGCTATACAGATTGCGGGATTGTTATCAAAGCAGTAAAAGCGGAAGGGGAGATTTATGCCCAAACAGCCCATTCACTTACCGCAATAACGCCGACAGAATACACCTATCGGGGAGATGAAAACAGAAAACAGGTCAGATATAACCTGATTGTTGGAAAAAAACTAATAAAATTATGGAAAGATAGTGGAATTTCCGATACAAGTTGTGTTAAAATGTATTCAGTGAAACGACTCACACTTCCCGGCGGCTTTCAGCTGCCTCTGGCATTGCAGAAACAGACACAAATATCGTATCATACTGTTTCAAAAACAGACAAACATCACAACTGGTTACATCGCTTTGCCGAACAGTATCTGAAATCACAAATGATTGCCGGTACAGTTGAACACAGCGATACACAGCTTTGGGAGTCGGACGGTATCGCCGGTTTGAGGGGAAGTTTTGTTTGCACGGAAATGATTGGCAGAACGAAAGCGGAAGAACTACTACAAGGGGATAATAAAAGTGGCTGAAAGAATTGTAAATGCGGAACGCGTGGAAGACCTTATCAGCGTATTCGGGTCTTTCGATGAGAATATTAAAAGAATCGAGGAATCTTTGCAGGTAACGATTATCAATCGTGGAACTGATTTGAAGGTTACCGGCGATGATGAAGCGGTGGACAAAGGCGCGCGTACTCTTGAAGGCTTGCTGTCGCTGGCATCAAAGGGCGAAGTGATTGATGAACAGCGAGTGCGCTATCTTATCACCCTTGTTTCTGAGGGGAATGATGCCCTTGTTTCCAAGATTGCCAAAGATGTGGTATGCATTACTGCCAAAGGCAAGCCTATTAAGGCAAAAACCGTTGGACAGCAGCAGTATATCCAGGCAATTGCAAAAAACACGGTTACCTTGGGTGTTGGACCTGCCGGTACAGGTAAGACGTATCTGGCTGTTGCGGCTGCAGTTGCCGCATTCCGTGAGAGGTCTGTAAACAGAATCATCTTAACACGCCCTGCGGTGGAGGCAGGTGAGCGGCTGGGCTTCCTGCCGGGCGACTTGCAAAATAAAGTCGACCCCTATCTGCGCCCGCTTTACGACGCATTATATGATATGCTGGGCGCAGAAACCTTCCAGAAGTACCAGGAACGCGGCTCTATAGAAGTTGCGCCCCTTGCGTATATGCGAGGACGCACTCTGGACGACAGCTTTATTATTTTGGACGAGGCGCAAAACACCACAAAAGAGCAGATGAAAATGTTCTTGACCCGTCTCGGTTTTGGCTCTAAAATAGTGATAACCGGCGACATTACGCAAATTGATTTGCCTGCCGATAAGGTGTCCGGTCTTAAGGACGCAATTCGTGTACTGGAGGGTGTCAAGGATATTGCTTTCTGCCGCCTGACCTCTGCAGACGTTGTGCGGCACGCGCTTGTGCAGAACATTATCAACGCTTATGAAAAAGCGGATAGAAAGCTGAACGAACAGAAAAATGATACCCGTCCTCAGAAAAGGAAAAAGCAATGAAAAAAATGAAACTCAATATTCGTTTCGACCATTTTACTATCAAGCAGGTTCAGGTAACGCGCATAATTACCGCCTGTGTAGAACAGGTTTTGACTGAAGAGAAGGTAAATGTACCCTGCGAAATCAATATTCTTGTTACAAAGGACCGCACAATAAAGGAAATTAACCGGCAGCTGCGCGAAATTGACAAAGCAACCGATGTGCTGAGCTTTCCAATGTTTTCCTTTACAGCCGGTGCGCTGCCGGAAGACTGGCAGGAATACATCGACCCTGAAACCGGACTTTGCCCGCTTGGTGATATGGCAATCTCCCTTGAGAGAGCGCAGGCGCAGGCGAATGAATTCGGACACAGCCTGCGCAGAGAAGTGGGATACTTAACAATTCATTCCGTGCTGCACTTGTTGGGTTATGACCATTTGGACGAGGGCGAGCAAAAGAAGCAGATGCGCAGCAGGGAAGAGGAGATTGCTTCCAAAATCAGCGGTATGCAGAGAAATTAATTTAAGGAACGGTACAAATGAAAACAAAAACAGCTATGATAACCATCGTTGGACGTCCCAACGTGGGCAAATCTACTCTTACAAATTATCTTGTTGGCGAGAAAATCGCCATTGTTTCCAACAAGCCGCAGACAACCCGTAACCGCATTTGCGGCATTGTTACAAAAGAAGACATCCAGTTTGTATTTATCGATACACCCGGCTACCACAAGCCCAGAACACGTCTGGGTGATTATATGGTCAACGTTACTAAGGAATCGATTGCCGATGTGGATTTGACTATCCTGATGGTTGAGCCGATTGCATCGATCGGTCCGCAGGAACAGGGCCTTATTGAGCAGTTATGCGGTAAAAAGAGTCCGGCGATTCTCGTCATTAATAAGGTCGATACAGTGGAAAAAGATACGTTGCTGGAAGTGATTTCTCTGTATTCCCAGGCTGCAGAATTTGCCGCAATTATCCCTGTCAGCGCTAAAACAGGCGACGGCGTCGATGTGTTACTGCAAGAATGCAAAAAATACGCGGTAGAAAGTCCCTTCCTGTTTCCGGAAGACTCCACAACCGACCAGCCGGAACGGCAGGTGATGGCGGAA